>JASHZA010000244.1 GCA_030042765.1 Candidatus Binataceae bacterium
TAGGACGCGAGCGCGAGATGGACGCGCTCCGGCACGCGGCCGATCAGGCCAAGGCGGGCCATGGTCAAATCGTGGGAGCGATGGCAGAGCCGGGAGTCGGCAAATCGCGCCTGTTCTTCGAGTTCAAGGCCAAGAATCAGTCCGGATGGATGGTGCTGGAGGCCTACTCGGTTTCGCACGGTAAGGCATCAGCGTATCTGCCGGTGCTCGATCTGCTCCACACTTACTTCAAGATTGCATCGGACGACGATGCGCGCTCCCGGCGCGAGAAGGTTACCGGGCGCGTCATCGCTCTCGATCGATCATTGGAAGATGTACTGCCCTACTTGTTTTCGCTGCTCGGTATCGTCGAGGGCGACGACCCGCTCGCGCAGATGGACGGGCAGGTAAAGAAGCGTCGCACACTCGACGCGATCAAGCGAATTCTGTTGCGCGAAAGCCTCAACCAGCCGCTGATGGTGATGTTCGAGGACCTGCACTGGATCGACGAGCAGACCCAGGAGTTTCTGAATCTGCTGACCGATTCGGTCGCGAATGCGAAGGTCCTGCTGCTGGTGAACTACCGTCCCGAATACTCACATCAGTGGAACAGCAAGACCTACTATACTCAGTTGCGGCTCGACCCACTGGGCACAGAGCGCGCCGATGAGATGCTGACTGCGCTGTTGGGCGACAGCAAGGATCTGGTGTCGCTCAAGCGGCTGATCATCGAACGGACCGAGGGCAACCCCTTCTTCATGGAAGAAATCGTCCAGGCGCTCTTCGAAGATGACGTGCTCCAGCGCAACGGAACCGTAAAGCTCGCCAAGTCGATGGGCGCGGTGAAGGTCCCGGCCACGGTGCAGGGCGTGATCACCGCGCGTATCGACCGGCTGCCGTCCGATGCGAAAGACCTGCTGCAGACGCTGGCCGTGATAGGGCGTGAGTTCCCGCTCTCGTTGATTCGAGCGGTCGTGACAAAGTCCGATGACGAACTCAACCGGCTGCTCAATGACCTGCAACTGGGCGAGTTCATCTACGAGCAGCCGGCGGTCGGCGACACCGATTACATCTTCAAGCACGCGCTGACTCAGGAGGTCGCCTACAACTCGGTCCTGATCGAGCGCCGCAAGCATTTGCATGAACGTATCGGCGCGGCAATCGAGATGTTGTATTCCGACCGGATCGAGGACCACGTCGCCCAGCTCGCATATCATTTCAGCCACACTGCAAATGCCGAAAAAGCGATTCATTACCTGACGCTGGCCGGTAAACGCTCGTTGGAAAGATCCGCGCTGGGCGAGGCGGAGACTCGTTTGCGCAGCGGTCTCAAATTGCTCACCACCATGCCAGAAGGTAGTTCACGCGATAAGCGCGAGCTGGAACTGATGAGCGCGCTTGTTACGGTGTTGCTCATGACCAAGGGTTACCAAGCACCCGAGACCATCGAAGCAGTCGAGCGCGCCCGCGCCCTGACCGAGAAGGAAGGCACTTTGGCAGAGCTCGTTCAGCAACTATTCGGGCTTTGGGCGGCAGCCCTTATCACATGTGACCTTACGCGGGGCGCTGAGCTATCTGGCCAAATGATGGAACTGGCTGAACGCGATGGCAGTCCTACCAGCCTTGCGTTTGCCCACGGCGCCTGGATCCGCATTTGCGCCCACCGTGGAAATCTGAAAGGTGCCGAGAGCCATTTCGATCGCTGGAAAGACTTCTTAGACGAAGCCGCGTCCCGGCAGTTTCCTGGGGAGCGAACTCAAATACTGGGTGAAGCAGGGCTAATGGCAGCAATAGCCGGTTACCCCGATTTGGCACTCAAACGTGTCGCTCAAGGGTCCGCCTTGGCGGCAGAGAACCGCAACCACTGGGACTTAATCAGTGGTGGGTTTTTTGAAAGCCTCCTGTATTGGATTCTCAGAGACCCGCGACGCGTCGAGATGGCCGCCTCGCAGGCGGTGGCACTAGCCGAAGAGCTGGGCAGTCCAGTCCTCATTAACGGTGCGCGGGCATTACTGGGTTGGGCGAGGGCTTGCCTTGGTCGTACCAGCGAAGGCGTCGCGCTCGCGCGCCAGGGTTGGGCTGGCGCTTTGGCGGCAAACAGCCGGCTCGGCGCAGGTGCGATTCGTGTCCTGCTAGCAGACGCGCAAGCGCTCGACGGCGAGACTGATGAAGCGCTGGCGACAATCGACGACGCCGTGAGGACAAATACCGAAGATATTCTATATCGGCCGATGGCCCTAACTTCTCGGGGCGAATTGCTCCTGCAGGTCGGGCAAAAGGCAGCGGCCGAGGAATCTTTTCGCGAGGCGATTGCCCTATCGCGAGAGATGGGCGCGAAACTGTTCGAGTTGAGAGCGGTCACCTCGCTCGCGCGCTTGCTACGAGACACCGATCGCCGAGATGAGATGCGCGTGATGCTCGCCGAAATCTACAACTGGTTCACCGAGGGCTTCGACACCGCCGACCTCAAGGACGCCAAGGCGCTGCTCGAGGAACTCTATTAATCTTCACGCAACTCGCGGACTCGTTTGCTCGCTTCGCGCGGGGACCGCGCTCCGCTAGCGCTGGCCTCAAAGAGGCCAAGATTCTTCTTGACCAACTGCAAGGCTGACTGCTGCAGCGGGCGACGAGGCCTCATTCGTTGCCGGCACCGAACTCCTGGTTGACGGCGGCTGCATTGCGGTCTAATGCTCGATCAAGCCCCGCCGGATTCTCAGGGAGAAACGACAATGCTGGAAATCGGCGTGTTCCGTAATGGCGCGAGCGATCTGCGTAATGCAAAGCTCCAGTGGCTGGTCGTCAACGATGGCTCGCTCGCGGAGGTCGACGAGAGAGCCAGCGCACGCTGATCAATCAGATCCAGCACGGAATCCTCGCCGACCATCTCGGTTTCAACTATTTCTTCATTTTGAATCAGGCGGGTTACAGGGGCGCGAAGTCGAGGAGCAGATGCAATGTTTCGCGGAAGAGGTCGCGCCGTTACTCGCGCGCGTGCGACAGTCAGGTGCGAAATCCCGACGTGGCGCCCGACCTCGAGCCCGGCGACCATCCGCGCTAAGGAGCTCAAGAAGTGGCTGCAACTGATCCGTTGACTATTCTCAAGGAAAGCCCGCTGCCCTTCGCCGGGCTGCTCGGGATTCGCTTCCTCAGTGCTGCGCCCGATCGCGTGCAGGCCGAAATGGATGTGCGCGCCGAACTCTGCACGAATCCTCCGGTGTTGCACGGCGGCGCAGTGATGGCTTTCGCCGACACGCTCGGAGCCTGCGCTACGATCCTAAATCTTCGGGACGGCGCGGGCACCACCACTATTGAGTCGAAAACCAATTTCTTCGCGCCGGCTCCGGTCGGCACGAAGGTGACGGGCGAGTGCGTTCCGCTCCATCGAGGCAAGCGCACGATGGTATGGCAGACGCGCGTCACCTCCGCCGAAGGAAGGCTGCTGGCGCTGGTGACGCAGACCCAGATGGTGCTCGAGGCGCGCTGAAGTCCTTCGCGGCGTGGCTCTTCTAGCCCGCTTGCGCCCACGGAGGTTTGAGCCTCGCGATTTTTGCGTAGACGGGACAGGTCTTGTCGTGCGCGCCGGGCAGATAGCCCGTGCTCAGCAGGAATTCACCGGTTATCTCGCCGCCGGTGAAGGCGAAGGTTTTTTTGAACAGCTTAACCCATTCCGGTTTCGCGAGCGGATGATGCCCGTCGAGCCACGCCGCGAACGAGCCGTGGCTGGCGCGGATTTCGCGCAGGCGCCGCGCGTTTTCGATCGCGGCGTCAATCTTGAGACGATTGCGGATGATGCCCTCGTCGGCGAGCAGCCGCGCGCGCTGGCGCGTCCCGTAATGCGCGACCTTGTCGACGTCGAAGTTGTCGTAGGCGGCGCGGAAGTTCTCGCGCTTGGTCAAAATCGTGAGCCATGAAAGCCCGGCCTGGTTGATCTCCAGGATCAGCCGCTCGAACAACAGGGGCTCCTCGCGGATGGGGAAGCCGTATTCGCGATCGTGATAGGGGCCGTGCACCGGATGGCCGGGGGCGATAGTGCAGTAGCTCATGGCGGTTCGTATAGCGAACCGTTGGCGCGGCATCCAGACTCGGCATGCCTGCGGGATTTCACCCTTGACAGGAAGCGCTATTCGTGCCGCCGAGGGCGCGAAATAATTATACTATCTATTTAAGTGATAGTTATGCATGCTATATAATCATAAAAGACGATTCAGCGTGGAAATTGTGCCGGTGGAATATTAGGAAAACTAAAGTTGGGGCTTACGGCCAGCCGCGCCTGAAGCCGTGATTCATTCGAGTCTAATGGTGTGGGACAATAAAAGGCGATCGTGGGTTCCGCATAGGGGGAATTGAAAAGATGGGGGATGCGGTTGAAGCAAGAGCGACGGTGGCCGTAGAAGCGGATATCGCCGGCCGCCCGGCGGCTCCGTTGAGGGTTGGCACGCCGAGGTTTACCAGGGCGGGCCTGGCCAATGCGGCCTCAAATGTCTGCCTGGCCGTGCTCTTTGGCGCCGCGCTGCTTCCGGGTATCCACCGTTACGTCAACAGCGTGGCGGATATCATATGGGCGACCGGGGCCGCTTTGATGTGCCTGCTTTCCCTCGTGCGCGTTCCTCCGAGGACGGTGGCCGTCAACATCCGGGCGATTTCGGCGACGGCGGGCATGATGCTCGTGCCGACGCTGATAGCGCCGTCGGTGCCGGCAGTCGGAGTCCTCTACAAGGCCGGCGTGGCGCTCGAGATGATCGGGCTATTGCTTACCCAGGTGGCGCGCGTCTACCTGGGGCGGCGGTTCGGTTTGCTTCCGGCAAATCGCGGCGTGGTTTCGACCGGCCCGTTCGCGCTCATGCGCCATCCGATCTACTCGGGCTGGCTGTTGCTGACGATCGGATACACGATGATCTACCCAAGCTGGCGCAACGTGCTGGTGATTCTCGGAACCCTGCCGTTCATGGTGTGGCGAATCGGGCAGGAGGAGGCGCTGCTGAGGGAGGACGCGGGTTACCGCTCCTATCTCGAGCGCGTCCGCTACCGGTTGCTCCCCTACATTCTCTGACAGCGCGGACGCGGCGGCGGCAGGTTTCCGCGCCGCAGCCCACGCCTCGCTTATTGGGCGATCGGCGCCGGCAAGATAGTACGGGCCGAACCGCCGGGGCCACCTCAAGGGCCGAAGAACTTGAGTAGGAGCTTGGAACCGCGCGGCTGGCTGGACTAGAAATACCGGAGCGACCGCCGATTCCCGGCAAAGGCCCGAACGCTTACTCGTACCCGCTTTGAATCCGCATCGAA
>JASHZA010000016.1 GCA_030042765.1 Candidatus Binataceae bacterium
CGGTCGACTCGGGATCGTTGTGATCCCACACTTCCGCGTAACCCATGGCGCGGCAAGCTCCATAGAACGCCCGGTTGAGCGGTTCCCAGCTATCGGCCACCGGGCGTTCGATCCAAATCGGGCCAGACGTTCCATGAAAGTCGCCCCGTGCATCGCGATCGTTCTCGAGCTTCCGGTAGAACGGCAGGACTTTGGCAAAACTCCATTCCGGATTGCCCCACGCGTCCCATTCGTCAAAATCCTGTGGCGTCCCGCGCAGCGCTATATGTCCGTTCACCGCCGAGGAGCCACCGGTTACTTTGCCGCGCGGATACGCGATCTCGTGATTGGGCGTTGCCTTGGCGACGAACCCCCAATCGTGCGGACCCATCGACACCCATGTGCGCAGGATATCGAAGGGACTGCTCTCGAGTGTTTGATAGTCGGGACCGGCCTCCAGCAACAGCACGCTGCGGCTCGCGTCCTCGCTCAGGCGCGCTGCCAGCACCGCGCCCGAGGAACCCGCGCCAACGATGATATCGTCGTACTCCATCGCCCGGTTGCCTCCTCTCCGCCAGGACGGTGCGCCGCGGATTGAAGTCCTGTCGGCTTTCCGCAGCTGACAAAGATATCATCTCTGCTCAGTTTTGGCCGCTCGCAGCAGAACCTCCAGATCGTAAGTGGCGAGCATGCCGATCCGCTCGATCGTGATATCGGGTGACGGGTACTTCGCAACTTCCTTTTGATCGATCGCGTAATGGCCCTGACGCGGGAAGACCGTGGTGACGCGCGCGCCCCATGCTTTCTTGACGGCCGACAAGATCCGTACCTTGTCGTCCACCAGGACGTAATGGTCCGCGGGAAAATGCGTCACTATGTCGTCTAGCTCGTCTTCCTTATGGATATAGATGAGAACGTTGCCGTCGAAGCTCTCGCCAAGCCCCGATCGGTCTACCTTAAGCGGCTGAAATACCACGTCGCCGTCGCTCAGGATCACCGGGCGTCCGAAGCGCTGGCAGTGCTCGACCGCGTCGAGCGATCCCGGGAAAAGCCGGTTCGCGAAGGGGTAATTGATCAGGTAGTGCGACACCGTGAGAATGCGAAAATCGCGCGGATATTCGATCCGGTAGCGCTGGAGCGCCCCGAGGTAATCGGCGTAGCCAAGTTCGGTGCGCAGATTTTCAAAGTAGCTCCAGTAACGCTGTTGACGTTCGTTCCCGACCGCGCGCTCGAGATGGCGCATCAGGTCGGCCACCACGCGGTCGTTGTCGAGAAGCGTGTTATCGACGTCGAAAAGGAAAACGATCTGATCATTGGCCATAGCGGAGACCTGCCTTTCGATATCGAGTGCGTTCCCGCCGCCCGTCAATTATGGGCTGACTCCATGGCCCAACCAAGCGATGGACTGTTCACCGGATTGGCTGATCTAATGTACGACGCCGGCTCTGCTCTGGGTGTTTTTCAGAAGCAGAAAGGCGGAATAAGCAGAGATTCTCTTTTTCCGTTTCATTTCGCGGGCGATTTAGAAACCGTACCCGCGTCCGTGCGGGAAGCAACGCCGGCCACCCGCACGCTTTGACAAGCACCGCCGCGATGGCGCATTAGCATTGTAGCGGGCTGCGCCGGCAGCGCCCCGCGCACAACGCGATGGCAAACAGCGCAAGTAATCTCCCCGGTTTTTCGCTCAACGATACGCAAGGCAAGGCCAGATCCTTTCCGGACCGGCGCCCTGCCCTGCTCTGCTTCGTCAAAGAAGACTGCCCCACTTGCGGTCTGACTATGCCGTTCATCGAGGACGCCCACCGCGCCTTCGGCCGCGCGGTCGACGTAATCACAATCGGGCAGGATCGCGCCGGCAATGAAACCTTGGTTCGCCGACACGGACTCACGGTCCCGATGCTCGACGACTCCGCGCTCAAGGTCTCGTTCACCTACGGTATCGAAATCGTGCCGACGATTATCCTCGCGGACGCCAACGGTGCCGAGCAACGGCGCTTTATCGGCTTCGGTCGCGAGGATTGGCGCAATATCTTCGCCGAGCTGGCGCGCATCGGGAACCAACCGGCGCCGGAGACTGCCTGGGAATCATATCCCGAAACACGCCCCGGATGCGGCTCGAAATCGGTCGAGCCGGGTATCGCGGAACGCCTCCTGGCGGAAGCTGAAGGAAGTCCGCTGCGCGCGCGCCGCATCGAAATTGCCGACCAGGACGATGTCTTCGAGTTCATGTTCGACCAGGGCCTGACCGACGGCTTGCCGGTCATACCGCCCACTCCCGAGCGTGTTCTGAGAATGCTCAGAGGAACCCGCCGCGACGCCCAGGAAGTCGTCGGCACCTGCGCACCCAACTACGCGCCCGTCACCATCGAAAAGATCGCGATCAACGCCGTTATGGCGGGCTGCAAAGCCGAGTACCTCCCGGTCGTAATCGCGGCGACCGAGGTGATCTGCACTCCCGAATTCAATATCCACGGCGTCACCGCGACCACCTACGGCGCAACCCCGATAATCGTGGTCAACGGCCCCATCCGCCACAAGCTCAAGATGAATATGGGGATCAACGTCTTCGGCCAGGGCAATCGCGCCAATGCCACCATCGGCCGCGCGATCAAGCTGATCGTCCGCAAC
>JASHZA010000245.1 GCA_030042765.1 Candidatus Binataceae bacterium
AAGGTGCTCCAGGTATTCGGTGACGTTCATCAGAGGCGTATCTGAGCCAGAGCATTCCCGGACGACATCGAAGTACTTCGGCGGGAACTCGTTCATCATAACGCCGCCGTTCTCACCATCGGCGATTTGAGTGACAAGCGGCGGCACCGGCCTCGCGCCCAGTTCCCAACGTGAGAGTCCTTTCGCTTCGTAATAGGGCTGCATCTGCCCGACCAGTTTGGTATCGCTGCCTTGCGTCTTGATCACTGCCACGATGCTGACGGTTTCGCCTCTGGAGTTGGTGCAAACGAGTCGATGCGGCAGATGTTTCCGATCGGGCGGCTTCCCGTCCGGTTGTTCGACGCTATGCTCCTGTACGAGTATCCATTGATACCCGCACTCGCGAAGGGTTTTGACGAACTCGTATGCTACGTCCGGGTGGTTCGGCAGCGCCATCTCCGCGGGTGAGAACCCGCGAACTCTGCCGAGCGCCTCCAGGCCAAAGATCGCGGCGAAATGATGCTGCCACGCCTTGACGTGGAGCCGATAGTCCTGGACAGGAGTGGATGGTGCCACCGGATGTCCCCATCCGGAGCCGAGCCATTCCACCGCTCGGCAATACTCGGGTTCGCAAGTGATCCTTCTCAGGCTGTCGAAGACGTCATTCAGCCCCATCTGGCGCAAACCATGGAGCAACGTCCCCGAATAATCGAGCATCACGCGTGGCTCTCGGCCCTCGCCTATCAACTGTGGAATGAACTCGCCGATGCGCCTGTAACACTGATGGAAAACGGGCGCGTTGTGGTTATCTCCGATATTCGGATTATCCATCATGTATTTCAAATTGCTTATGATCGCGGCAGTGTGAAGATCGGTACCGCCGGCCGGTATCAGCGGTTGATGCATGTGGAGTCCAACTGCGGCAGCGCTCCTGATGTGCTTGAAGTCGATGTGACCATGAAGCTGGAACACGTTCCTGCCGAGACTCGACCAGATCGTCTGTTCTACAAGTGCTTCGGAGCCGCAGATATTAGGCAGGCCATCGATATATTCGGGAAAAATCTCCATACTTCCGGGCTCTCTTTTTGCGAACCTGCTAGTGTCGTGTCTCTCAAGTACCAGTAACTAGAAGCCGTTGGTCAACCGAAATAGTTGATGAACTTTCGCGGAATCCGCAGACCGAACCCAGAACACTGCTGTTATTCCCAATTGCGAGACACGACACTAGACGTAAATTTCGACCAGAACGATGCTTACTTGTGGCGGATGTACTCGTAGATATTGAGATAATGCTGGCCCGGAAAATTCCAGGAGTAATCGTAGCGCATACCATTCACCATCAGTTTGCGAAACTCCTCCGGATAGCAGTGCCATAGTCCGAATGATCGCCGCATTGCCGACTCGATCCCCTGGTAATCTGCGTTGTCAAACACGTAACCGTTCCTCTGCTCGTATGGGCGGTCGCTATGATCCCGGTCGAAGACCGTATCGGCCAAGCCGCCGACGGCCCGAACGATCGGAACCGTTCCGTACTTCAGTCCGATCATCTGCACGAGCCCACACGGTTCATATCTGCTCGGAACCACCAGCATGTCGGCGCCGGCATAAACCAGATGGGCCAGTTCGGCATCGAAGCGCAATTCCAGGTGACAGTCGGGATTGTCGTTCAAGTAATGCTTGAGGTGCCAGAAATCGCGGTTGATCGAAGGATCGGGGCATGGTCCCAGCAGCACGAATTGCGCTTCGTTCCGTAGCGAATAAAAGATCGCGTGACGCACCAGGTCCACGCCCTTTTGGCTGTCTAGCCGCCCGACATACGCTACGATCGGCTTGAAGCCGTCCCGCAGCCAAAAGCGCTCGCGCAACGTCCGCTTGTTGTCATACTTGAGGTCCAATGAATCGGCGGTGTAGCGGCGCGCGACGTACGAATCGATTTCGGGATTCCACACTTCGTAGTCGACCCCGTTCAGCACCCCGCCGAACTTGCCTCGATGCACCCACAGGGTGTCTCCCAACCCGAAGTTCTGATCGCTGCTGAGGACCTCCCAGGCGTGATGGGGCGACACGGTCGTGACGAAGTTGGAGTAAACGATTCCGGCTTTCGTGAGGTTCAACAGGCTGTGGTTAAAATTGTCGACCAGGCGGTCAGAATGAAAGTAGTACTCCGCTCGGTTCAACCCCGTGGCTCGCAGCAATTCCGCCCCACACAAACCCTGATGGCGGAAATTATGGACGGTGAAGCAGACCCGCTGGTTGGGCATTCCCTGGTGCTTGTAAATCTCGAAAAGCAAGACCGGCAGCAAGCCGGTCTGCCAGTCATGGCAATGGATCACGTCAGGCCGCTTGTTGGCCTTGAGCATGTATTCCAGCGCCGCCTTGCTGAAAAAAGCGAAGCGCATGGCGTCGTCCGCGTACCCGTATGTCGCAAGACGCTGGAAGAAGTTGTCGCGCGAATGCGGTTCGATGAAGAAACATTTGCGTCCGCTGACGAAACCGAAATACACCGAGCAATGAATCGCGCCCTCATACCATGGTACCCACATGTCGCGGTAATCGAGGGTCAGCGACCAGATGCGATCGTACCGCATCTCGGCATACTTGGGCAGGATAATGTCGACGGTGTTCCCTCGAATCTCGAGTTCACGGCTGAGCCCCAGCACCACATCCCCCAGGCCTCCCGCCTGAACGACCGGCGCGCATTCGGGCGACACCATAACGACGTACACAGAGTCTACCGCAATATCCGAAACGAATGAGGTAACCTTGGGACGGCCCGGGTAATCAAGAACCGCGCCCGCCCAGGAGTTACGCGAGATCCTCCGAATTCAACTTGCCCCGGCAACCGGGCGGTCGAACCATGATCTACATGCCCTTTCGCAGAACTTCCGGGCTGGCCGCGATCGTTGCGCCAATTGCCGGAGGCGGCCTACTCAAAGCATTGTTGCCGCCGCTGAGTTACGTCCGCAATTATAGCCTCTTTAAATTTAGCAGTCACAGAGTCGCAAAATGACTGCCACTCGGGCTTGAATGTTGTCCTCTGACAGTGCGCCGGGGATACTTCTGATCGCGATATGCGTCTTGCCCCCGGTTCTTGGAACCTCTTGAACTCCGACGTGCGTGGACCCGCTCACGCTGTCGCCTTGTTGTCCCGATGCGGCATGCTCACCTTCTATATCCGAAGACCGCAATCGATGTTCATCCTGATCTTTGACGGAGCTGGAGGGAGGTTACCTGCCAAAAGCCGCGGAACCGCGTTTGGATTGCGAGAGGGGGGACTTGAACCCCCACGCCTTGCGGCACCGGATCCTAAGTCCGGCGCGTCTGCCGTTCCGCCACTCTCGCGAGAGCTTCCAAGCTATTAATAAATAAAGGCTTTCTCAAGCGTTCGCAGCGCTAAGGTCCGCATCATACTGTTCCGGGGTGCCCACATTCCCAACGCCTCGTGCGCACCGCCGCCCGACACCCATTATCAATTTGCATCATTGGCAGTGCGGCTTGTCGCATTGCGAGCAATGCAAGATATCAATCGTCTCTCCGCCAGCTATGGCTCGATACTTGGCTTGAAAAGCATCGTCGATCTGCCGTAGCTCGGCTGGCTCGTCGGTCCGTCGCCAACGATCGTAGGAATTGGGGCCACCGTTATATGCCGCATAAGTAGCTCTGGCAATTTCCGCTGATGGATCCACCGGTTTACTTCTGGCCCGTGCTGCGGCGCCGCGCATTAGCCGCATCAGGATTTCCGCTCCGGCGCCGGTGTTGTACACAATATCCCACTCCAGGCGCGGGATGCTGTAGAGACCTCGCCACACGTGCTTGTTGACCTGCATCATGCCGATGTCGCCGGTATCTGATTGTAGAAAACGAACTCGGCCATTTGTACGCACAAATTGGCGCCAGCAGCTCTCCTGCCACGCCGTTGCCTTCATTAGAATCAGGTAATTCCGGCGCTTCCGTGGTTCCAACCGATCATCGTCGCTTTCCCGCTCGGTGGTGAGGGCAAGAAGAGTCTCCACCGATCGTTCGTAGGCGGGCGCATTCTCCTCGCTGACTACCACACCCTTGAGCGCTGCACCGATACTGAGGATCTGGTCCGCCAATGGATCCTCAGCGGCCTCGGCGTCAGCAGGGCCAAGCAACCGGGGCAGTATCTCAATCATCGCGCGGGGACTGGGAACCGCAATCGGCGCCATCGTTGGCACTGGCACTGATTCGGGGAGGGAGGGGGCCGGTGTAGGCGCCGGTGATAACGGCGATATCAACGCGCCAGGCGTCGCCGACGGACTGACTGAAAATGATCCGGTGGAGGGTTCTTCGGCTACCGGCGATTCGACCGGGCCGGGGGACTTAAGCGGCTCGATTACGCCGAACATTTGCTGCAATTGCGGATCCGTATCGTAGCTGAATGCAAGCGGATCGGCCGTGTATTGTGGCGCCATCGTGTGAGCAAGTCTGCGCAAGTCGTCAGCGGAAATGCGCATGCCTAAAGCGGGAGCCGCTTGATCGAGTGCGAACAGCGCGTCACCCGCTGTCACAAACGAAAGGAACTCGAGCGCATGGTCGCCGAGCATTCCGCCGCGCGCGGCTGACTGGATGATCGCGTGAAGCCGACTCCAATCCTCAAGGAAGAGCAGGCGTACCGGGTCTGGTCCCATACTTGTCTCTGGCTGGGCCAACGCCTGAACCAGTCTGTAGCGGTTATCCAGTAGGAGTTCGAAGAGTTGCTTACGCATCCGCTCATCTGTGCTTGCGCCCCCCAGTTGCTTGATGGCAAAAACCATGAAGGCATCCCAGTTGTCGAGCATGGTTTGCCACGCCGCGACTTCTCTCGGACTGAGCGGAGCGGCCGGCCCGGTCGGCTTGGGCGTAGCCGCTTCCTCGACGTTCAGCACGAGGGCGAGCCGCAAGGCATCGTCTTCAGGGACGACCGCAGACTTCGGCCGCAGTGTCGACAGTGCGCTTCTGACGCGCTCGGCAACCTCAGGTGCGGCGGCGGCCAGCGCGAGCTCTTCAATCTGATGCAAGGGTGTCTTAAGGTCGAAGGAGAAAGTTTCCAGCCGCGGAATCAAAGTTCCCTTTATCAGGTCGAAACCGTGCCCGACCAAAACGCTTTTCTCATGCTTGGAGTTGTAGAGATTGATGTCGGTGACGCGAAACTTGATCGCCAGGTCGGCGCCAACGTATGGCTGCATCGTGACCTCGATGATCCCAGCCCATGTGACGGGAGTGACACATTTGCCTCCTA
>JASHZA010000246.1 GCA_030042765.1 Candidatus Binataceae bacterium
GCAATATCATCGGCGAGCGCGTGCTCAAGCTGCCCCGTTGAACTCCTGCGACAATCAAACGGAGAATCAAATGCCCGACCTCAAATCAGCGTCCTACAAATTGGTCGATGCTTTCCTGCAGGTGCCGCCCCTGGCGGGAAAAAAGCCGGTGCAACAGATCGATGCGAATATCGACAAATGGTTCAAGCCGGGCGAGCAGGTCAGACAGGGATTTACCGTGGACGACCTTGTGCGGGACATGGACGCCGCCGGCGTGGAGCGCGGTGTGATGACATCCGGCGTGATGCGCCTGCTGCCCAGTCCCTATTCGGTCGGCCAGGGCATCTCGAATGAAACATACGAAAAAATCTGCACGCGGGTCGCTCAGATGCGCCAGAAGTATCCGGGCCGCTTTCATGCCTGCTTCGGACTGGATCCGACCGGAATGATGCGGGCCGTGCGATGGCTGGTGCGGGCGGTGAATGAATTCGGTTTCCGCTCGGCCTGGATTATGCCGTCGCTGGTGGGTCTGCCGCCCAATCACGCTTGCTATTATCCGATCTATGCAAAGTGCGTGGAGCTGGGCATTCCGATCAAAATCAATGTCGGCGTGCCAGGACCGCTGCGGCCGGCATCGATGCAGCATCCGATGGCGCTGGACGAAGTGCTACTGGCGTTTCCGGAGCTGACGGTCGTCGGATGTCATTTGGGGCATCCGTGGATCGGCGAAATCGTGGCGCTGCTGCAAAAGCATCGCAACTTCTACCTGATCACGTCGGCGTGGGCGCCCAAGTATATTCCCGCCGAATTGTGGAATCTGGCCAACAAGCGCGGGCCGGATCGCCTGATGTGGGCCAGCGACCATCCGCTGATCCCCCTGGAGCGCTGCGCACGCGAAGGCTGGGAGGCGCCGCTGAACGATACCGCCCGCCGCGGCTATCTACGGGAGAACGTGCTGAAGGTGTTCAAGTTCGATTGAGCCACAGCCTATTTGTGGTCGCCTTGCTGTCTCGCGCGACGCGTGACGAATGGAGAGGATCACCCAGGCCCGATGCTCGACGGACCTAATGCCGGACGCTTGGGCATCTGCGGAAAGGCTTTACGTGGGACGGCGTCGCGATCACCCAAGCTAATCGAGCTGGTTCCGAGAGTCCTGCGGAACCGTTCGGCCAGGAATCAGATGTGATGGCGCATCATCCGACACTGGCCATGGTTGCCGCCGGAGCAACACGACGAACTTGGGCAGCAACTTTCCTGCTTCTGGCAGCAGGCGGGAGTGTCAGTGGCATTCGAGTAGGCGAAGACGCCGAATCCCGAGGCCATCAGCACGATTCCCGCGAACACAGACAGCGCTACATGTTTCATGGTGCTCTCCTATCGCACGCTGAGAATATTTAAGCGATGGCAGGCCTAGGTCAGACAGCTAGGCGCCTAGCACACTGCTCCAGCTATGACGGTTGAATATCACATCCCAGTCAGTGCGTGAACTGAACGATCGGTGGATTGCTTGTGCGCCGGTCCGCATCATTGCAGCTCTCCCGATGCGCTCAATCGTTCGCGCACGCCGCGAAGTGGGGCAAGGGCCACGGGAGAACGCTGTCATGAAGGTTTTGGCAAAGCCGGGCTCTAGCTCGGCGAAAACTTTCGCGAAGTCATCACATTCGAGCTCGAACGGCGCGAAGGCGGGGCGGGCTTCTGCGGGCACGCGTCCAGTCCGTTCCGTTCGGTGTCGCGCCAACCGCCTCTAGCGAAAGACGCAGAGTCCGTTTCATGATAAGACGTCTAGCTCTCAAAGGGGGAGCCGATGCGCTGCCCGAGCTGCAATTCCGAAAATCCGCAGGGTAAAAAATTCTGCCTTCAGTGTGGCTTGCGGCTGGAGGGGCGGTGCCTGCATTGCGGGGCCGAGAATCCTCCAGCGGCGAGATTCTGTGGCGACTGCGGTAAGTCACTTCCAGCCAGCGCTGCCTCGTCCGTTTCAGCCGCTGCTCGGATGACTTCGACTTCTCTTGCCGAACAACCCTCGATCGACACCAACGACATACGCGAGGGCGAGCGCAAGACTGTCACTGCGCTGTTCGCCGACATCAAGGGTTCGATGGAGCTGATGGAGGACCTCGACCCCGAAGAAGCCCGCTCGATTATCGACCCTGCGCTCAAGTTGATGATCGACGCGGTGCGCCACTACGACGGTTACGTCGTGCAGTCCACCGGCGACGGCATCTTCGCGCTGTTCGGTGCGCCGGCCGCGCATGAAGATCATCCGCAACGCGCGCTGCATGCCGCGCTCAGGATGCAGGACCAGATACGCCGTTTCGCCGAACGATTGCGCGCGGATAAAGGACTAAATCTCCAGGCGCGTGTCGGTGCCAACGTCGGTGAGGTCGTCGTGCGTTCGATCGAGACCGGCACAGGTCACGCCGAATATACTCCGATTGGTCATTCGACCAGTCTCGCCTCACGGCTGCAAACGCTGGCGAATCCTGGCTCGATCGCAATCAGCGAAAACTTGCGCAAGCTAGTGGACGGTTATTTCACGCTCAAGGCGCTTGGCCCGGCTCGAATCAGAGGTCTGAGCGAGGCGATGAATGTTTACGAAGTGACCGGGCTCGGTCCGCTACGGACGCGGCTGCAGCGCTCCGCATCCCGGGGCTATACCAAGTTCGTGGGACGCGAGCGCGAGATGGAGGTGCTCAGGCACGCGCTGGACCGGGCCAATGCTGGACACGGCCAGATCGTGGCGGCGATGGCCGACTCGGGGGTGGGTAAATCGCGACTGTTCCATGAGTTCAAGGCGGCCTCGCAATCGGGATGCATGGTGCTGGAGACCTTTTCGGTGTCCCACGGCAAGGCCAGTGCCTATCTGCCGGTCATCGACCTCCTGCATGGTTATTTCAAAATCACCGGCGATGACGACGCACGCACGCGGCGCGAGAAAGTGACCGGTCGTGTCGTCGCGCTCGACCGTCCGTTCGAGGATGCGCTGCCCTATCTGTTCGCTCTGCTCGGCATCGTGGAAGGTGACGATCCGCTGGCGGAGATGGACGGGCAGATGAGGAAGCGGCGCACGCTGGAGGCGATCAAGCGTATCCTGCTGCGCGAGTCACTCAATCAGCCCTTGATGGTGATCTTCGAGGATCTGCACTGGATCGATGAGCAAACCCAAGAGTTCCTGAATCTGCTCGCTGATTCGATCGCCACCGCGAAAATACTGTTGCTGGTGAACTACCGGCACGAATATTCGCATCAGTGGAACAGCAAAACATACTACACGCAGCTTCGCCTTGATCCGCTTGGACAAGAAGGCGCAGAGGAAATGCTCGCCGCGCTGCTCGGCGCCGGCGATGACCTTGCCCCGCTCAAGCGCGTCATTATCGAAAAAACCGAGGGCAATCCCTTTTTCATCGAAGAAATGGTGCTATCCCTATTCGATCAGGGCACACTGGCACGGAACGGCACCGTCAAGCTGGTCCACCCTCTCGATTCGCTGAAAATCCCGACCACGGTACAGGCGGTGCTCGCGTCCCGGATAGACCGCCTGCCCTCAGCGGAAAAAGAGCTTTTGCAGACCCTCTCGGTAATCGGTAGAGAGTTTCCGGTTTCCCTCGGAAGCGCAGTGTGGCATCAGATTCCCGGCGGAGAGGATAGAGGATTGGATCTGCAGCAGATGCTAACCGATCTGCAATTGGCCGAGTTCATCTACGAGCAACCGGCGTTAGGGGATCTTGAGTATACTTTCAAACACGCGCTCACGCAGGAAGTAGCCTACAATTCGGTACTCACGGAACGGCGCGTGGTCGTCCACGAGCGTGTGGGCGCGGCGATAGAGCATATATTCTCTGCGAGTCTTTCCGATCATTACGACGAACTCGCGCATCACTACCACCACAGCGGGAACGCGCAAAAGGCGATCGAATACCTGCATCGCGCGGCCGAGCAGGCGATATCACGATCTGCGTTCAGTGAGGCGCGACAGCCGCTTGATACCGCACTCGAATTGCTGCCAAGGCTTCCCGCAACGCTCGATCGCGATCGGACTGAAAGTTCCTTGCGCCTCAATCTAGGCATCTGTGCGATCTATGGCGACATTCTCGTCTTCATGAGCAAGGAAATGGTTGACAACCTCGAGCGGGCACGTGCGCAAAGCGAGAAGCTCGGTAGAGACATCCATCGCTGCGACGTTCTCTCAGCCTTGGCTTTTCTCTACGCCAACCGGCTCGAGGCTTCGAAGGCGAAGGCAGCGTGCGCCGAGTTGCTCGAGATTGCCACCGATCTGAATGACAGCGACATGATGGGTCGCGCCCTCTTTTGGCCCACTTTCACCCCATTATGGCAGGGCGATTTTCCGCCAGTCCTGGAGGGACTTGAGCGCGCTTACAACTTCCAATCAGCGCCCGGTCGCGGAAGGAACTCTCATTTGGTGGGTGGCAGATTCTGACCAGGTCGCTTAGTGCATTGACATGGCCACTCCTTGGCTACCCGGAAAAGGCTCTGGTCCGAAACGAAGAAGCCCTAGCTTTGGCGCGCGAGAGAAAGGAACCTTGGACACTGGTTCCCACATTTTTTTGGTCAACCATCCTCCATATGCTGATCAGGAGACCCGAGATTGCTAAATCCCAGGTGGAGGAAGGGCTGCGACTCGCTCGGGAAGAGGCCTTGGTTGCAACCATTTCATCAAATGTGTTTTGGCACGGCTGTACGCTCGTCCAGCTCGGAAAGCTCGAAGCAGGTCTCATCGAATTGTCCGGGGTCGCGGCCGACCTTTATCAGTTCATGCGCTCCCCCGTCGGGTCCTTTCTTTTTCCAGCCTTGGCAGACGCTTATCTAAAGGCCCGCCGGCGCGACCAGGGGCTACAGACCGTTGCCGAGGGACTCAAGGTTCTGGAGAACAGCGGAGCCCGTTTGGGTGAAGGCGAGCTGCGGAGGCTAAAGGGCGAGCTCCTGATGTTGGATAGCGGCGCCGAAAATCAGGCCGAGGGCAGCTTTCGCGACGCGATTGAAGTTGCTCGACGGCAGAGCGCCAAGTGGTTTGAACTCCGCACGACTACGAGCCTGGCGCGCCTGCTCGCGAAGCGGGAGAAAACGGGCGAGGCGCGCACGATGCTCGCCGAGATCTACGGCTGGTTTACCGAGGGTTTCGACACCGCCGACCTGAGAGAGGCGAAGGCGCTGCTCGAAGAATTAAGTAGGTAGACTCGTGCCGACCTCAACCTGCGTACTGCTATTGACGCGGGCGCTATCCTGACGCGGTTACGCAGCACTCGCTTAGGCGCGTCGGGCCAGCCGATGTCAAAGAGCCCGTCAGAACCGTATCCTCCGCGCGACTCACCGTGATTCGCCGTGAGGCTGGTTGGCGACGCCCGATGTGGGATATCTTGGAGGACGGAAAGCCCAAAGGAGGCGTCCGACTATGACTCGCACAATTTCGATGCGCAACGGCATTTTCCTGGCCCCGTTTCACTCGCTCGACCAAGATCCGACTGAAGCACTTCACCGCGATCTTGAACTGATCGAGAATCTGGACCGGTTGGGCTACGAGGAAGCCTGGATCGGCGAGCACCATTCGGCCGGCTTCGAGATCATCGCATCACCTGAAGTTTTCATCGCCGCTGCGGCCGAGAGGACCAGGAATATCCGCCTCGGTACCGGAGTGGTGTCGCTGCCCTATCACAACCCGCTCATGACCGCGAATCGCATCATCCAGCTCGACCATCAGACGCGCGGCCGCGTGATGTTGGGCGTCGGCCCCGGCCTGCTTCCTTCCGACGCGATGATGCTGGGGATCGATCCGATGATCCAGCGCGATCGCATGATGGAGGGGTTGAAGGTCATCATGCGGCTCTTCGATGGCGAGGTGGTGACGGAAAAGACCGATTGGTACAACCTCGTCAACGCGCGTGCGCATCTGTTGCCCTATACCAAACCGCATCCGGAGATCGCGGTGGCGAGTGCGGTAAGTCCCTCAGGCGGCCGCGCCGCGGGCAAGTATGGCTTCGGGATGTTGTGCGTGGCGGCGACCAACGCGTATGGCTTCGACGCGCTTGCCACCAACTGGCAGGTCGCGAACGAGATCGCGGCGGAAAACGGCCGCACCATGGATCGCGGTCGTCTGCGACTGGTCGGCCCGGTGCATCTCGCGGAAACTCGCGAGCAGGCGCGCAAGAATATCGAGTATGGCATCCGTCCATGGATGGAATACTTTGCGCGGTTGAATCCGCTCGCGCCAAAGTCCACGAGCGGAAAGGACCCAATCGACGACATGATCGATTCCGGCGCCGCCGTTATCGGCACGCCGGCAGACGCGATCGCGCAACTGCGACGCCTCGAAGCCAAACAGGGCGAGTTCGGTGCGTTCCTTCAGCTCGCGCACAACTGGGCGAGCTTCGAGAACACCATCAAGTCGTTTGATCTCTGGGCCGAGCACGTCGCGCCGGTCTTCAAGAACGCTAACGTGAGCCGCCAGGCGTCGTACGACTGGACCATGTCGAATGCGGTCGACTTCATGGGCCAGGCGATGAACGCTGCTGGGGCGATGATGCAGAAGCACGCCGAAGAGCGGGCGGCGAAGAAGCAAGCGAGTGCTAAAAATGCCAGTGCGGCGCCCGCAGCTCCCAAGTGAAGCAGCTTGGCGGCCTGCGCGGCATTCACACTACTCGAGGGGATCCGGCAGGGTCAGACCTCGAAACAGCGCAACTTCGAGTTGATCAAAACTAACGGCGTCACCCTTCGCACCCTAGTAGATCACGATATGGCGGTCAGGTCCCCACCGTTTGCAATTATTGTCGAGCTTCAAATCGCCCAGCCGCGAGGCGGGAAAGGTAGTCCGATACGCCACGCGCCCGGTGAACCAGGGTCGCTCCGGCCCCAGGATAATGTCGCGCTCGGTTGAATGGAATCCGTCGGCGCCAATCGCGGCGTCCACCTGCGCGGGCTCACCGCTCTCGAAAACTAGAGTTACTCCGCTGGACGCTTGCTCCAGCCCCACGAGCCTCCGGTCGAGATGGACGATTTCGTCCGGAACGGCCGATGCAATCGCTGCACGAAGGTCGCCGCGATGCATCAGCAGGTAGGGCGCTCCGAAGCGCTCCTCGACATCGAACCCCATTCGATACTCATTGGTGAGCCTGCCGCTGTCCCATTCCCGGTTGCATGCCCGCTCGGGCTGAGCGCATAGAGCGCGGCGAAGCCGCGAGAACGAGCCATGCGAGCATAGCGCGACCATAAAATCTATCGGGCGATGTAAAACAGGCACCAGGATGCCTCACGGTTTCGAATCTGCAGTGCTTCGATCTCTAAGCGCAGCGTCTCTCTCTTTGCAGCGACTGTAGCTCAAACTTAGCATGGCAATGTCCGAATAGCTGTTGATTTTTGAGTGGCGGCAGACCTCGCCCGATCGAAAGATCGGGTTGCTGTAAGGAGGAGAGCCGCCATGCGGAAGACTGGCAAGAAGCCGGAGAAAGAGCAAAGCGCAGGACAGTTGCGGTTTCCGTTTCGCGGGCTGGCGCGCG
>JASHZA010000247.1 GCA_030042765.1 Candidatus Binataceae bacterium
AAGCTGGATCACCCACGCGAGGCTTCCGCGATTACGCGGCCGGCGAGGGGCGCGATCTTCACGATCACATTCAGAGCACTGCCTTTGACGCGGGAATCTTCGGCGTGCCCACCTACGTGATCGATGGCGAGTTGTTTTTCGGCCGGGAACATCTTCCGCGCATCCGATGGATGCTTGCGGGGCGGACCGGCGCGCCACCCGACGTTGCCTACCAGGATCTCCTGCCGCAGCGCGAGACGCCTGGCGCGAGCATCAGGCCTCAATTGGCGGTCGTGATCGATTTCAAAAGCCCTAACTCATACCTGGCGCTCGCCCCAACTTGCGCCCTGGCCGAGGACCTTGGAATCTCCGTCGATTGGTTGCCTATGGTCGTGACTCCGTCCAAAGCGGCGGCAGCACCTTCCGAAGACCGCGGTGCACGCCATCGCCGCATTCGCGCCGACTACCTCAAATTCGATCAAATCCGCTACGCATCGGATCACGGTCTGGAGCTGAGCGGCTTGTATCGAGTACAGGATTCGACCCTCGCCGCGATCGCGCTCTTATGGGTCAAGCGTCAAGCTCCGTCACTCGCGCGGACATACGTGGAGCGGGTATTCCAGGGTGCCTCGCGAGGCGCGCTCGCCATTGAAGACGAGCGGTCGATTCGCGCACTGCTCGCCGGGATTGGGGCGCCGTTTTCGGGATTTGAAGCGTTTGCCAAGGATGAAGGCCGAACCGAGCTCGAGCGGATTAAATCGAAAGTCCAGGAGATGGGAGCGTTCGAAGTCCCGACATATATCGTCAACGACGATATATTTCTTGGGCGCCAGCACCTGCCGCTCATTCGATCGCTGTTGCCCGCCGGTCGAGTCGTCCACCGCGCTTGAATCGGATCGGACAGCCCGCGTAGATCGTCACCGGGCAACCCGAAACGGTCCTGGCCGCCGTTTCCGGGTGAAAGAAAGGCGAAGCCGGCGCTTCAAGCGCCCCCTAAACGATCGATCATAACTGTCATCTCACAAAGTAGCGTTGCTGGACAGGGTGAAATCCTTCACCCCCCCGGGTCGGCGTCGCGTCCCGGTGGTTACTTCTTGCCGCGTTCCGCGGTCCGGCAATCGCCGAAGCGCGAGCCGTGTACGTCCAGTGCTGTTTCCAAGTCATTGCAGGCCAACGGCGTAGATCTTTCGGCCAGGGCTCGCCGCAACGCCGCCGGGCGCCGAAGGCTGGTCAACCTGCCTTCGGCGCCGACCGCTTAAATTTTAAAGCTAGAAACCGCGCCCGTGTCGATGAAAGTCGAACAATTCGAACAGATCGCTAATCGCCGGGCTATTCGTGGGAACGTATGGATTATGCCGTGTCGCCATCGGGTTGGGGAAATTGTCCCTGCTGCGGTTTGTGATAGTAGGCAGATGCCAATTCCTTTCAATGAACTTGATGATCGAGACGTGGTCGGCGTAGTTGTGCGTGATAGTCCCCGGAACCGTGTAAGGAGAGACAACAATCGGCGGGATACGCGTGCCGTCACCAAAGAAGTCGAGCGGTTGAACGTAGCCCGAGTCGTAATAACCGCCGCCCTCGTCAAAGGTAATGAAGATGGCCGTAGACCTCCACAAAGAGGGGTTGGCCTGCACGGCATCTACAATCTTCTGCGTGAAGCCTTCGAAAAGATCGAGTTTAGAAGACGCCGGATGTCCGTCCACAAGTCCGCTTGGCTTGACGATGGAAACGGCGGGAAGTGTGTTGTTTTGGATGTCGGAATACAGGTTTGCGGTGTCCTGAATGTGCGCCATACGCACACTCGCGTTGGACATGATGGAGGTGTCGTACTGGAACGGGTTGCAAATGTTGCAGTACTCGTCGGTATTAGCACCCATGGCCCCGTAGTTGAGCTGGTAAGGGTCCTGGACGTAGTTATTCCACTGGTCGCCGTAATACTTCCACGAAATATTGGCGGCATTAAGGTCGTCGCCGATGCTGGGGGTCGAGGAGGGTGGAATCGTAAACGGCGTATTGGCGGGATTCTGATCGGTATAGGCATTGTTGCCGTTACCAAACCAGCCCGGATTGTAGTTATTCAGCAGATAATAGTGTCCTGATTCACAGCGAGGATCGATGTTGATGGATTTGAGATATGCTACGATGGGAGCGACGCCTGGCTGGGTCGAGTCGGAGCAATCGCTATAGGACCCGCCGCCGGAAACCGGTTCGGCCGTATAGGGCGGTGGATAGCCGGCATTGCCGCTAACGCCGTAGCCGTCTTGACTGTACCAGTTATTGGTGCCGGTCGCGGGATTGGGGTCCTCGATTTGATTGACAGTCCCCTGGTCTGGATTGGGACCTCCCATATAAGGAGCGGTGAACACCACCTGGTTTTCGGGTGGCACTTCAGCATTGCCGTTACCATCGCTGTACCAAATCGCGTCCGCATGACCGAACATGATGTGGTTAGCGCCGGTCCCACCGTTGACTGACTGGTGGAAGTTGTCGCTCATTGCATAATTATCGGCGAGACTCTTGAAGTAAGGAACGTCACCCTGCTGCACATTGTAAAAGCCCATCGAGGTTGAACCTTCACCGGTCGTGGTCGCGGTGGGGGAATACTCGGTGCTGAAGTTTGAGGGCTGCGGCGCGCCATTGGTGCCGGCGCCGACGGTGACTTCGACCCACGGAAACAGGCCGGCATCGCAACCCGAGGGATTGTCAAAGGTGGCGTGATCCAGGCCGCAATCCAACTGCTGCCACATCTGATAGAAGCGATGGACCGGACTTGCTGCGTAGGAGTCGTAGGAAAAACTCGAGCCGTTGGTTAATTGGAACGGGCCAGCCGGCAGAGCATTAACGTTTGTGATGCGCATGTCCGGGGTTTTAGACGTCTGGCCGGTACCGCCGGAAATCAAATATTGGTAGTAATTCTGCGGCAGCCCGTTCTCGGATTGTTCGGCAAGGGTCAGGCTATCGCCGGGAACGTAGGAGTCTTTGGGGCCGCCCACGAGTGGAGCGGGCAAGACATTGCCCGGGAAGGAAGACTTAACCGGTTCCAAGAGGAATCCATCTGAAGTGTCTGTAGCGGCGTTCTGTGCGGCCTTGGAAAAATTGGGGCCAGCCGTTCCGTCAGCGTTTATGATCCCTTCTGAAAGCAGGTTCCAGACTCTTTGTCCGCGCCTCGGCACGTAGGTGGCGAATACGTGGTCGAAGCTGCGGTTTTCCCCGATTATTACAATCACGTGCCGGATCGGTGTCTGCGTATTCCCGCCGCGCCCTTGTCTAGCCTGAGCCAGATTAACCCAAACACCACCCACTGACAGCTGGACCAGCAAAAGCGACGCCAATCCAGCGTGTACAGCACGCCTCGTCTTTGCGGCGAAACGTTTCAACGACATACATCCTCCTT
>JASHZA010000248.1 GCA_030042765.1 Candidatus Binataceae bacterium
TACTCCCGATTCACGCACGATCGGGTCGTTGAAGCCGGTGATAAGGGTCTCGTTGACTTCGGTTTCCGGCATCGTGGGCCATCCCAGCTTCTTCATCTCCTCGGGCGTCAGCGCCTGCCCGACGTAGACGATTTCCGCGATTCGCTCGTGCTCCTGCGGCGGGATTCCCAGCCGCAGTTGCGGCAGGCCGAGCGGCGTTGCGATACGGTCGCGCACGAATTCGCGGAAGTCCTGCCCCGAGCGCCGCTCGATTATTTCCGCCATCACCCAGAAGCCGGAGGTGGCATGGTAGATGAAGCGCTGGCCGACCGGAAATTCGAGCCGCCATGATTTGAAGCGTTCGAGCCGCTTGTTGCGATCGAGCCAGTCGCGCTGCGGATATGGCGCGTTGGGAAATCCGCCTGTATGAAGCAGAAGATGCTCTACGGTGATCGCGTCCTTGCCGTTGGTGCCAAACTCGGGAACGATGTCCGCCGCCCGCTCGTCGAGGCTGAGCTTGCCCTCGCCGATCAGAATCCACATCGCAGATGAAACAATCGCCTTGGTCGCGGAGAAGACGCAATAGAGAGTGTCGCTGGTGGCGGGCTGCTCGGAGCCGCCGTGTACCGCGCGCCCGAAGGTCTTCATCGCGCCAACCTTGCCATTGCGCGCGATCGCGATCTGGCACGAGGGAAGCAATCCCTCGGCGACCTCGCGTTCGGCACGCTTGAACAATTCCTCCACCTTGACGGGATCGAGACCGACTTCGCGCGGATGCTCGGCGAAAAGCTGGGGCATTGCATCATCTCCCACGGCGTCAGGGGACCGCCGGTTTAGTCGCCTGCGCGCCGCCTCAGGAGCGGGGCGCAAGCGTGGTTTCCACGACTGATACCACGAAACCGCCTCTGGCTTACAGACTCGCGGCCGGCGCCGCGGAGCGCTGGGGACCCTGCGCTGAAATCCAACCGGCTCGTCCAGGCAGGGTCGTGCGTACGACCTCGCATAGCGGCAGCTCGACCGCGACCACGCGGCGGGCTACCTCGCGCAATTGCACGAACTTCGCGCCGCGTTCCTTGAGCGCGTGAACGATAGCGGTGAAGACCTCTAGTTGGCCCATCCCCTCGGTCTCGGCGTGAATCGTGTGCACGTTCAGCCGATCAGGACGAAACCGTTCGAGGTAGAAGCGGACGAGATCGTCGGCGACGGACAGATCCGGCGCCCCCATCACTTCGTCCAGTGTCGGCCAGGTGGTCGGAATCTCCGGAGTCGTAAAGATTTCACCGTCAATCGAGCAGCGATATGGAGCACTTCCGCGGGTATCACTGCGGTAATCGAGACCAACGGCGTCGAGCGCTCTCAGCGCTGTGGCACTGGTGCGCCATCCGGGGGCGGCAAAGCTTCGCGTCTGCGCGCCGGTGATCGCGCGGCAGATTTCGAAGGCTTCGGCAATTTCGTCGCATACCCCGGACTCGCCGAGTTCGTCGAGATGGTCCTGCCAGCGCACATGGTCGTAACCGTGCACGCCGATTTCGAACCCCATAGCGAGCGTTTCGCGCAGGACTTGAGGGTAAGCAAGCGCGATAGGCCGTGCCGGGAGAAGGGTCCCGGAAAGCATAGTGCGCAAGCCATACATCGAGACCGCACGCGTGCGCCGCATCTTGGACAGAAAGCCCGGATTTTTGAATGCGCGCAAAATTGCGCGGCCGGAATTGTCGGGACCCATCGCGATAAAGAACGACGCCGCGACGCCTTCCGCCGCGAGCATCCGCGCCAGTCGCGGTACGCCCTGTCCGAGTCCCCGATGGGTATCCACGTCGATTTTGAGCGCCACTTCCACCTTGCGTGCGACCTTGAAACGAAGATTGCGATGCCCGCGGCCGTCTCTACGCGCTCGCTTCCTTCCTGAACCATTCCATCGAAAGTACGGTTCCCTCGCGCAGAGATACGCGCGGTTCGATGCCGAGCAGCTTGCGCATTTTGGTGTTGTCGGGAACGCGCCGCGGGATATCCTCGTAGCTCTTGCCGTAGACCTCCTCTTGGGAAACGAAGCGGATTTTCGATTTGGTCGGTCCGTAAAGCTCGAGCATGAGCTTGGCGAAGTCGAGTACCGAGGTCTCGACGTCTACGCCAATATTGATCGCTTCGCCGTCGGCTGCGGTACTGAGGCCGGCTGCCACTGTAGCCGCCACCGCATCGGTCACGTAGGTAAAGCATCGAGTCTGCTTGCCGTCACCGATAACCGTCAGATCAACTCCGCGCAGCAATTGGCCCATGAAGATCGTGAACAGTCGCCCGACGTCGACCTTGTCCAGTCGGGGCCCGTAGACGTTGAAATAACGGACCACCGTCACCGGTAATCCAAGCTTGTGGTAGGCAAAGCAGAAATGCTCGCCGACCGCTTTCGAGGTCGAATAACACCAGCGGTCGATGCTGGTCGCGCCGAGCACGCGGTCGTCGTCCTCGCGCCAGGGAACCTTGGGATTGCGCCCGTACACTTCCGAGGTAGAGCTGAAGACGACCTTCTTGCCATACTTGTAGGCGGCTTTCAGCAGGTTCTGGGTCCCGTTGACGTTGACGTTGAGCGTCTCGTACGGGTCTGCGACGTAGTGTTCGACACCGACGACCGCCGCCAGGTGATAGATGAGGTCGGCGCGCGCGGCGAGACCGTCGATCAGTTCAAGATTGAAGATCGAATCGTGAATGTAGTGGAAGCGTGGTTCGTTCAGCAGATGCCGCACCTTGGCGATCGATCCGGTGTCGAGTACGAAAACCTCGTCTCCGCGCGCGATGAACGCATCCGAAAGATGCGAGCCGAGAAAGCCCGCGCCGCCGGTAATCAAAACTCTCATTAACTGCCTCCGTCTTATTGTAGGATGCGCACGCCGGCCTGCGCCGCCGCCCCGATTACGCGCGCGGCTGTTCCTTCGACATCGCCCTCAAATTGCGCGCAGATGACGACCACGCTGCCTTCACCCGCCGCGACCTCAATCGATTCGGCGGCGACGCGGGCGATTATCGTACCCGGCCGGCCGCGGATCCCTCGCTCTCGCCCCATCCGCGCGCGCCATACATAAAGCTTCCGGCCGTCCACGAAGCAAAACGCACCGGGATACGGATGGGTCACCGCGCGGACGAGATTGAAGATGCGCCGCGCGGGCCAGTTCCAATCGATGCGACCGTCCTTGGAACGGCGACGTCCGAAATAGCTCCCGGCTTCGAGGTCCTGCGGGCGGCGCGGGGCGCGTCCGGCCACGATCAGTGGATGATATTCGTGAACCAGCGCGGCGCCGGCGGGGACGATCTTGCGGTAGAGCGTCAATGCATCATCGTCGTCGGTGATCTCGACGGCGCGCTGAGCGACGATATCGCCGGCGTCCGCCCGCACCACCATATGATGCAGGGTGACGCCGCCCTCGCGCTCGCCATTGACCAGCATCCAGTTGACCGGCGCGCGTCCGCGATATTTCGGCAGCAGCGAGCCATGCAGGTTGAACGCGCCCAGCGGAGCAAGCGCGAGAATCGCCTCGGGCAGCAAATTGCGGTAGTAGAACGAATAAATCACGGCCGGCCGCATCGACGCGATTTTGGCTATCCAGCGGGCGTCGAGCCGCTCTGCCGTGCATACAGGAACCGCGTTGGCCTGCGCGAGTTCCGCACACGAGCGCCACCAGATTTCCTCGCCGGGCGTATCAAGATGGGTGAACAGGGCGGCGATCGGGGCACCCATCGCGATCAACTCTTGCAGGCACGCATAGCCCATCTCGTGATAGGCGAAGAGGACGCATCGAGCGCCGGCGACGCCCGCTGCCGACATCTCGGAATCGTGGCCGGTCATCGATCAGCGGCGCGGCGTCTCGAAAGCGCTGTCGGTGGTGTGATCGCCGTGAACTGCGCGCACAATATAAGTCGGACGCCGGCGCACTTCGAGATAGATTCGTCCGACGTACTCGCCAATTAGTCCCAGCGCAAGGAAGATCATCCCGACGAAGAAGAACAGTACCGAGAACAGCGTCCACAATGCGCCTTCCTGCTGCGGACCGTAGAGCAGCCGATGTCCGAGCAGGATCGCAGCCAACAATGCAGCAAGAAATGAGATCGCAATGCCGGTCAGGCTGAGCGCACGGATCGGAAAGTTCGAGAAGCCGGTAATGAGATTGAGGCTCAGGTGCGCGAGCCTGAAGAGGTTGTACTTCGATTCGCCGGCGGTCCGCTCCGCATGTCCGACGCGAATTTCGGCGACCCGTTTGGCGAATGAATTCGCGAGCGCCGGCACGAACGCCGCCTTTTCGTCGCAGGCCACCACGGTGTCGACGATATGGCGGCGATAGGCGCGCAGCATGCAACCGTAGTCATGCATCGGCACGCCCACGATCGCTGACGTAACGCGGTTATGCATGCGCGACGCCAGCCGCCGATAGGTTCGGTCCTGGCGTTCCTCGCGCCATCCGCCGACGACATCGTTGCCTTCATCGATCGCTTCGATCAGCCGCGGAATATCCTCGGGCGGATTTTGCAGGTCGGCGTCGAGCGTCACCACGATATCGCCGCGGCAGTTGCGAAATCCCGCTAGCAACGCCGAATGCTGCCCGAAATTGCGCGCAAGCTCGACCACCCGCACGCGCTTGTCGCGCGCCGCAAATTCGCGCAGGAGCCGCAGCGAGTCGTCGGTCGAACCGTCGTCGACGAATACGACCTCGCACGCGCGTTCGATCCCTCCCAGCACCCTCTCCAGCCGAGCCCACAACGTGGGCAGGTTCGAGGCCTCGTTGTAGACGGGTATGACGACCGAAATGGTTTCGGACGTATCCGGCCTGGCGCCGAACAACGGTGATATTTTACCCGGGGAGCTCAACGGTTCTCGGGCTATAGCACCACTCCCGCGCTAGCGATCCTTCGAGCGGCACAGCCGCCTGCATTCTGACAAACCACACGCGCCAGTTAAAGACGACCCCGCCGCTCGCCGATCGGGCGGTTGACGGCGATGGCGAGCGCTTGGACACTGCATCGAGCATGATCCGATTGACTCGAGCTCACCGGCTGATCCTGTGTGGGGGTATCGCCGCCCTGCTCTTCCTCACGGGACTCGGACGTCCTGCTTTGTGGGAGCCCGACGAGGGCCGCTATGCCGAAATAGCCCGCGAAATGGTTGCGCGCCGCGACTTCGTCACACCGCACAACGACTGGGTGCCCTACTTCGAAAAGCCGCCTCTGGTATATTGGGCGGCCGCGGCGTCATTGAGGGTCTTCGGCCGCAACGAGTTCGCAGTTCGGCTCCAGGCCGCGTTGTTCAGTATCGGTCAGGTAGTCCTCACCGGCGCGCTGGGCGAGGCGATGTTTGGGGCTGCGGCAGGCCTGCTGGCCGCGATAGCGCTGGCGCTGAGCCCCCTGTTTTTTGCCTTCGCGCGCTTCGCCACGCCCGACCCGGCCCTCGCGTTCTGGATAACGGGCGCGATCGCAGCATTCTTCGCGGCGTCTCGAGCTCCGGATATTGGAAGAGGTGCGGGTCGTTTCTGGATGGTCGCCGCTGCCGGGATGCTCGCACTGGGAACATTGGCGAAGGGGCCGGTCGCGCTCGTGCTGGGCGGCGGAATCGCCCTCGCCTGGCTGATTTTCCAGCAGCGCCAGCACGACGCACTCCGCGTCCCGTGGATCGCTTGCGGCGCCGTCTACCTGGCGATAACGGCCCCATGGTTCGTGATCGCTGCGCGGCGCAATCCCGGCTTCCTCGAGTTTTTCTTCATCCACGAACATTTCCGGCGCTACCTTGCGGATACCGAGCACGGCTGGGGACCGTGGTTCTTTTTCCCGGTGGTCGTTAGCGGAACCTGGCCATGGTTCTGCTTCGTTCCAGCCGGAATTCTTGCGATTCGGCGGAAAGGTACCGCTGCCGTCTCGCGCGGCGCCCTGAGCTTCCTGCTGATCTGGTTCGGTCTCATCTTCATCTTTTTCTCGATCCCTCGATCGAAGCTTGGCGAATATATCCTTCCCGGTCTTCCACCACTCGCGATTATCGCCGGCTGCGGCATGGCGAGCCTCGACGTTATCGACTCCGCCAAGGTTCGGCGCCTCCTCGGCTGGCTCGTGGGCCTCAACGGAGCGCTCGCCCTTGCGGTGACCGCGACAGCGACCTCGGCCTTGGAGCGCCGGATCGACTCCGCGCTCGTCACGGACGCACTCATCGCCACGTTCGCCCTTCTGATCGGATCTGCAGCGGGATACCTGATCGTCCGCGGGAGACCCAACCACCCCGCTCTTACCCTAACTCCCCTCACCGTCGGAGTTCTCGTACTCCTCGCTGCGGGAATAAAGGCGAGGGAAGACGGAGCGCCCATGTTCTCTTACAGGTCGCTGGCTCGGGCTATCGCGCCCACAACCGCCAAGGGCTGCCTATTGGCGTCTTACCGGCACCAAGTTCAGTCCCTGCCCTTCTATACCGGTACCCGCGAATTGCTGGTTGATTACCAGGGGGAACTCGCGCCCTTTGGTCAGAACGGTGACGCGAGGGACACTTTTATTGCCACTAATGCACGATTAAGCATGTTATGGTCATCGAATGCTTGCGTCGTACTCGTGGCCAACCGAAACGACATAAGCCAACTCATACGGCTTCTCAAGCCAACTCCGTCCGTCATCGGATGCGAAGGTAAGAAATTCGCTCTCTACAATGGCGTCCTCTCGCCATGGATGCGGTTGCCAAGCGAATGCCGCTCAGGGATCCCCGCTTTGCCACCATAACAGGCTCGCAATGATTAGGGCTTGGTTTAGCGCTAACGCGGCTATAGATTTTATGTTGTATGTGGAGGAATCGGTCGTGGGTGGGGGCCATTGCTGGGATTTCAGCAGCGCTAGCGTATGGCTGCGCGGCGACCCATCAGGACCGCGCCCACAGTTTCTATATGCAAGGCCGGCTGGACGAGGCTGATTACGAGATTCAGCAGGCGCTCTCGGACGACCCCGACAACCCGGCCATTGCCAACCTCGCTGCTCAAATCTTTACCCAGGAAGGAGTCGCCAAGTACAAAAGCGGCGAATTTATCGGCGCGGGCACATACTTCCATCGGGCGATCGACTATTTTCCAACCTATGGACCAGCGTACGACTACCTTGGGCTAATCGCCTTTGCCGAACATAACTGGAAGGATGCAATCCGCTACGGCAGTGAAGGAGCGGCCTACTCGGGTCAGCCCATACCCGGTTATGTCGCTCTGGCAAAGACTGAACAGCATAAAGTGGATACGGGAACTCTATTTGCCGGGCACGCAACCAATCCGCCAGCGCGTTCGACGCCCTTGCGCGGGGACGCCAGATGAGGCCGGGGACGTGATGTGGAGGGGGAAGGATTAGGGGCGATGAAGAGCGCCAAACGTGAGGATTGGAACGGGTTGAGCGAGAAGAATTCAGAGCAGCCGGAACTCGTGGCTGAATCCGCCGAACAGGCGGAAGATGGCCACGAGCCGAATCTTGGGCGTTTGCTGCTCGAGGCGCGGGAACGCCGCGGCGTCGCTCAGGATGCTGCCATCAGGGAGACTAAAATCCCCGAACATTACCTGCGGATGCTCGAGAGCAACGACTACTCGATGATCTCCGACCAGCTCTATCTGCTGCCTTTTCTACGCCGCTACGCAACCTATCTGGCACTTGATCCAGAAGATATCGCGATGCGTTTCGTGCGCGAAGTACAGCGAGCGGACAACATTCCGCCTGCTCGCATTGACGAACCGCTGATTCCCGAACGCCGGCCGCAGTACAATTGGGTCGCGATCGGCGGGGTCGTGGTTTTACTCGCAATCATCGCACTGGCGTACGCCGCGATTTCGAGGCACCGTCAGGAGGCGTCGATTCCGGCAGCGTCTACTTCCGCCGGAAACTCATCTCAGGATTCACAACACGCGCCTTAGAATGGGTTTCCCATTGTCTGTCACGTCCGGGCGTCTGATTTGCTCCGCTAAAGGCGGGAGATTAGACTCAGCCGCCGCGGACGCAGTTGCCCTTGGCGGAAGCCGCACTGACGATTAGTCTGGTTTGCAGCGCGACAGTACGAGGAGGATACGGTGATGCCGAGCAACCCGCCGGCCCGTTATCAACTTAGGGAACTCGACCGCTTCCAGCGCGATTTCGAGGAGGTTTTCGACCGTTTCCTCGGCGGCCGGCGAGCAGGCCAGCCCCGTGCCCGCGTTGGCCCGATGCTGGAATCTTTCGTCGAGGGCGGAAAATTGGTTGTGCGGGCCGACTTGCCGGGAATCGATCCAAAGGAAATCGAGGTCAATGTGAACGGCGACCGTCTGACGATTCGCGGAAACCGCGAACGTTCACGGGAAGAAACAGGCCGCGATTATACCCATCGCGAGATCTACTACGGCAGCTTCGAACGCACGATTGTGCTCCCCGAGGGCGTAAAGGCCGACGATATCAAGGCTTCCTATCAGCAAGGCGTGCTCGAACTGACTATCCCGATTGCCGAACGTGCAAAGGCACGTAAGGTGGCAGTTGAAATCGCGAACAAGTCCTAGAATCAGGATTTTGCACGTAGCCGTTAGAGCTGCGGGGTTGTAGCTGGTCTCAATGCAAAACGGCGTTTGCGATATTTTCCGCGATTAGCTTCTTCGCCGCTCGTACGTCTTCCCCCGGCTGAGTCACACCCACCACCGTCATCTCGTCGGGCGCCCCGCTCACGGTCACGCGCGCGACTATCACCGTTTGATAGACCGTGTCATCGTGAGGTGAAAAACGCCTGGCCGCGCTGCCCTGCTGCATGTACTGTTCGCTATCTCCCGTATAGTCCGGACTTCCCGGAAGCGGGCGCGGCGTCGGTTGCGGAGCAGGAGCGCATCCCGGCCCGGGTGGCGCCTGCGGATCGCACGGCACCGGCGGCCCGAGTTCCCCTTGCGGAGCCTCGAACTGGTTTATCAATTGCTGCATTGGGTTGTCGTGGGGCGCCATCAGGCGCTGGGCTCGCGCGCGAGCTATCGCGACCTCGTCAGGCTTGTCCCCGGTATCGCCGATCGGCGGCGGCGTCGCTCCAGCGGCCTTGATCAGATCGGCCACCTGGGGATCGCCGGGCGCGAGTTGATTCAACGAAACACCGGGCTTGAGCGGTTGCTGGCTGACGGTGACAGTCACTGTCAACGGCGACGGAGTCTCGGCGGATGCGGCCTTGTGGGCAGCGTCGAAATCCTGACCGAGGACCTGCGCAACCGTCGGATCGGTGGAGAAGGGAACAAGAGCCGCGCTGGCGGGAACCGTCAGCTTGCCGGATCGTTCTATTTGGACTGCGAACGCCGCCGGAGCGCCGGCGGTCGTGAGAAGTGCGCTCAGGGCAACAACCACTATCGTTCGCCTCATGTGACGATTTAATTCTTGGATCAGCTCAAGCGCAACCGTCTACCCAAACCAGCTTCACGGAAGGGTCTGTTCGAGCAATTCCTTGGCTCGCGCGGCGCGCCACGCCTGCAAACGCTCGGCCAGTGACTCGTCGGACAGCGCGATAATCGCGGCGGCCAAAAGCCCTGCGTTGGCTGCGCCAGCTTTTCCAATGGCCATCGTCGCGACCGGCACCCCTTTTGGCATCTGCACGATCGACAGCAACGAATCCATCCCGTTGAGGCCGGTGGTCGGCATCGGCACGCCGATTACCGGCAGGATCGTCTTGGCTGCGACCACTCCCGCCAGATGCGCCGCGCCGCCGGCGCCCGCGATTATCGCCCGCAGGCCACGCGACTTCGCCGACGCGGAATATTCCAACGTATGGTCCGGCGTGCGATGGGCCGACAGCACACGGACCTCATGGGCCACTTTAAGTTCGTTCATCACCTCTACCGCGCTCGCCATATACTCCCAATCACTCTTGCTCCCCATTATCACGCCGACCAGAGGTCTCTCCACCGATGCCATCGCCGCTAACCTCCCTGCTAGAATCAACGAGGCTGCTCGGCTGCCTATGACTTGTCAAGTTTTCCTGGCTGACCACGCATTGCCTCGGCAATTTACGCCGTTCGCGAGCGTCGCGCAGGGCTGGTGGTGAGGGAGATTGAATGGCGACTCCGATTCCGAACAATCAATGTGCGTTCACCGCTGACGAAATAATCCGCTCGGCCGCGGCGCAGCCCTCTGCGGCAGCCGCGAACATCCACACAGCTTCCGTCAGCATCGACACGCGCACGATCGCTCCGCGAGCCCTCTTCGTTGCGCTCCGTGGAATTCGCGACGGCCACGAATTTCTCCCTACCGCCGCCGAACGCGGCGCGATAGCAGCGGTGGTCGAACGTGGCCGGGGCTCCGCCGCCCTGCCCTGCTTCGAGGTCGACGACCCTCTCGCCGCCCTTCGTGCCCTCGCCCGCCGTCATCTGGATCGGGTGCGCGCCGCACGTTCACTCCTAGTAATCGCCGTCGGAGGGGCCGCCGGCAAAACGACGACCAAGGAACTCACCGCCGCCGTCGTTCGCGCGCTCTTCGGTGACACGCTCGCGACGCCGGGAA
>JASHZA010000017.1 GCA_030042765.1 Candidatus Binataceae bacterium
GACGACCAGACCGACGCTTCAGCCGCGAATAAAGAAGGGGCCCTCTTTTCAGAGGACCCCTTCCGTTTTACGAGGCCTTGGAAGCCCCGGCTCATCCCAGCAGCAAGCCCGGCTCTTGTCCTTCACGTCCCCCTCGCATCAACTCCAACGAGGGGGGCTAAACTCTTGAGAAGCTACTTCTTCTTGGTCTTCTTCGTCGCTTTCTTCTTCATTGTGCTCTTAAGCCTGGGTTTGGATTTCGATTTGGCAGCCGCCTTACCGGGCTTCCTCTTAACTGGCATACGCACCTCCTCTAGGGTCCGCTGCTGTGGGCTGAGCTTGAAAACTTCTCCCCTTAGTGACGCAGTATAGAAATGCGTTATGTTCGAATCAAGACTTTATGCGATCCTGATAGAAAGAAATTTTAAAGTGAGAGAGAACCAAGCGTTTGCTCGCGTTTCGGAAATTAAAATGTCGTTCAGGCATAAGCTCGCTTGAATTCTGGATCATGCATCCTTTACGATTCCCGATGGTGACCAGGTTAAGTTTCTATCTACGCCGTCAGTGGCTCAGCCTTATTCTTACGACAATTCTCGGTGCACTGGTGCTCAACTGCCTGTACGGTCCTATGGGTCCACGCGATCTGATTGCTCTGCGCCATCATCGCCTGCAATTGACCGCTATTCGCGACCGACTGTTCGGCGATCACGCCCAACTCAAGCGGCGGATTAAAAAACTTCGCTCTGACGATGCTTTTCTTCAGCGTCTCATTCGGCAGGAACTTGGCTACGCTCGCGCTGACGACTTTGTCTATCGCTTCCCCGACCATAGAACGGACACGGGTCGCTAGAAGAGCCTTCGTCGAATCAGTCCGTAATCACGCGCCGCCCTCTCCAGGTCTTCGCGAAAGTCCGGGTGAGCCAGCGCGATGAGGGCACGCGCGCGCTCAGGGACCGATTTGCCCTTAAGATTCGCGATCCCGTACTCCGTCACGACGTACATCACGTCGGTGCGCGGCGTGGTAACGATGTTCGAGTCTGCTATGCGCGCGACGATACGGCTTTCACGCCCTCCCGCGCGCTCATAAGTCGAGGACAAACACAAAAAAGCCTTACCGCCGCGCGAAGCATAGGCCCCGCGCATGAACTGCAACTGTCCGCCGGTACCACTGATCTGGCGCAGACCAGCAGACTCGGCGCAGGCTTGTCCGGTCAGATCGATCTGCGCCGCGTTACAAATCGCGACCACTCTGTCGTTCTGCATGATCCGATGGGGCAGATTCGTATAATCAACTGGACCAACGAAGCAGGCTGGATTATGGTCTAGAAACCGGTATAGGGCGCTCGATCCGGCTGCGAAACAGTACGTCATCTTGAAGCGATCGAGGATCTTGTGCGCGCCAGTTACCTTTCCTGCTTCATAAAGACTCATCAGTGAATCAACGAACATCTCGGTGTGCACACCGAGATCCTTGACCGGAGACTCGGCCAATAATTCGCACACCGCATTGGGCATCGCACCAATGCCAATTTGCAGGCACGACCGGTCTTCGATTTCATCGGCGATGAGCTGCGCGATTTTGCGTTCGATTGGCCCGGCGGATGGATTCTTAAGCTCGGGCATCGATCCGTTCCCCGCGTCAAGCACGTGATCGACTTCGTCGATATGGATCGCGTTTTCGACACCGTAAACGTACGGCATGCTCGCATCGGTTTCCACGATCACGGTCCGTGCCTTCTCAGTGAGCGCCTTGTGATAGGTCACCGAGCCGCCAAAATTGAAGAACCCGTGCAAATCCATCGGCGCGGTCTTGAGCACCGCGACATCCACATCGACGAAGCGGCGGTAATAGTCGGGCGCCTCACCGAAATTCATAGGAATATGATGGCAGCGGCCGCGGTCGTGCATCCGGCGTTCCAGCCCCGAGAAGTACCATGACAGGTATTCGATATGCTCTGCCTCCGGGTCAGCTTCGACCGCGGCGCGCGGTCGCAGTGCCAGACATCCGCGTAGAGCGACGCCGCTAAGCTGCTTGATTCGCCCCGCGAGCGCCTGATCAAAGAGGTCCGGCTGCCCCACACCGAAGCCGTAGTCAACCCAATCGCCAGATTTTACAAATGCCGCAGCTTGTTCCGCCGACACCGTTTTGCGTTTGAGTTCTGAAGCGAACGAAGATGCCATCGTCCATCTCCCGTTAGATACGCAATCGCGCCGGTTTCTGCGCGTTCGCGACTTCGGCAGGCCATCGCTTGACTGCGACGCCTGCATAAGATTTGTTTCATCGCGCGATTCGAATCAATGCCGAGCGTGGAACCCCTCGAACAGGCGCCGTCAGGCAAAGCGCACCGCGCGCCTCTATTTGTGCTTTTCCTCGCGGTCTTTGTCGACCTGCTGGGATTCGGCATCGTTATACCCTTTCTTCCGATTTACGCGCAGCGGCTTAATGTCGGTGCGGCTGGTGTCGGGCTCATCTTGTCCGCCTACTCGCTGATGCAGTTTGTGTGTGCACCGATCCTTGGCCGCATTTCGGACCGGGTGGGCCGCCGCCCCGTCATTATGCTCGGCCTACTAGGGTCATCGCTCAGCTACGTGATCTACGGCTTCGCTGACTCTTTCTCCGGCTTGGTGGTGTCGCGTGCGGTGCACGGCGCATGCGCGGCGACAATCTCGACCGCGATGGCCTACGTGGCCGACACTACCGGGGAGACCGAACGCGCTCACGGAATGGGAATGATCGGCGCCGCATTCGGCCTTGGGTTTGTGCTCGGTCCGGCTCTCGGCGGACTCCTTGGTCATTCCAACTTACGGACCCCAGTTTTCGCAGCAGCTGGGCTGACGTTCGCAAATTTGATCTTTGCGGCGATCGCGCTACCTGAATCGCGTCCGATTGACACCCGGAGCCATCCGCAATGGAGCGGGTTGCTCA
>JASHZA010000249.1 GCA_030042765.1 Candidatus Binataceae bacterium
GGCCGCTTCGACGGCACGGCGCTGTACGAGCATCTCGACGCGCGCAAAGGAATTCATCCGGAGTGGGACACCTACATCTTCAATTATGGGCGCAACGAGGTGCGCAACTTCCTCTTCGCCAGCGCGCTTTACTGGCTCGGCGAGTATCACGCCGATGGTTTACGGGTCGACGCCGTAGCGTCGATGCTTTACCTCGACTACGCCCGTAAAGAGGGACAATGGGTGCCCAATATTTACGGCGGCCGCGAAGACCTTGAGGCGGTTGCCTTCATCAAGGCGCTAAACGAAGTGGTCTATGCGCGAAACCCCGGCGTCATGATGATCGCAGAGGAATCGACCGCCTGGGCCGCGGTGAGCCGGCCGACCTATCTCGGCGGACTCGGCTTCGGCTTCAAGTGGGACATGGGCTGGATGCACGACACGCTGGAGTACTTTTCCAAAGATCCGGTCTATCGCCGTTACCATCATCACGACGTCACCTTCGGCTTTCTCTACGCATGGACGGAGAATTTCATTTTGCCCCTGTCGCATGACGAAGTTGTCCACGGCAAACGATCGCTGCTGTCGAAGATGCCGGGTGATCGCTGGAGGCAGTTCGCGAATTTGCGCGCGCTGTACGGCTATATGTGGGCGCGGCCGGGCAAAAAGATGCTCTTCATGGGCGGCGAGTTCGGACAGTGGCGCGAGTGGAATCATGACGAAAGCCTCGACTGGCATGTTGTCCAATACGACGAGCATCGCAAGTTGCAATTTCTGGTAAGCGAACTCAACCGCATCTACCGCGCCGAACCTGCCCTGTGGGAAGCCGATGCCGACAGCGAAGGGTTTCACTTCGTCGACGCCGACAATGCCGACGACAATGTGATCGCGTTTTTGCGCATCGCATCCCACAGCAAGGCGCGCACAATCCTGGCCGTGTGCAACTTCTCGCCGGTCGTTCGCCGTGGGTATCGGGTCGGGGTACCAGCAAGCGGAGGTTATGCCGAGATCCTCAATACCGACTCCGAGCTGTTCGGCGGCGGCAATATAGGCAACGGCGGCCTGGTGATGGCGCAGGCGACGCCATGGCACGGCCTGCCATACTCATTGTCGTTGACGCTGCCTCCGCTCGGAGTGCTCTGGTTCGCGGCGCCGCGTCAATCTTGACCGACGCGTGAGATTTTTTGGAGGGGGGGCTTCCATGCAAGGGACGAACGAGAATTCGTTAGCTACGCGCGAGACGCGCGAAGCCGTTAGCGAATCAGACCAGGGCGCAGCCGCGTTGAGTGGACGCGACCGACGAATGCTCGGCAGAATCGCCGAATTCCTCGGATTCGCGGACCTGGTGGCGGTTCTGATGGTGGCCTCGACGGTGTGTTCGGCGATTGCAACCTGGCGCACCGCGTCGATCGCCACCGCGATCTACAAGGCCTCGGACCGCCCTTATATGGGAGTGGTTGCCGTGACGTTGAATCGCGACCGTCCCAGCGACCCGCGGGTGCGGGTCGAGTACAAGAACTTCGGTTCGGTCTCCGCCGAAGATGCGGTGCTGTTCAGGCGCATGCTAATCGATGGCAAGATCGTCGGAGGTCAGACGCGGCGCAAGGCGGCGGGAATTCTTCCCCCCGAGGCGCCACATCGTCTGTTCCTGCATCTGCCCCCGACCGCCTACGATGCAATTGTTTCCGGGCGCTCGACTTTGCGGGTAGAAGTCGGAGCAACCTACCAGGGCCTGTACCACGGCAACCTTTGTTATCTCGAACGCTTCGTGTACGAGCCCGCAGAAGACCTGTTTGAAGTCGATGGTGGTACGCCGCGATGCGAAGAACTGGGGGATCTGCAAGTCAGTGCCGTTGCAGTGCCCGCGGACACAGACTAGCGGCGCGCCGGAGGCGCCGAATGCAGATGACGCGGGCCCGCCGTTGCACAAGCCCTCCGGCTTCTGGCAGTTTTCAACGAAGGTAAGTCCGATGCGTTGTCCGATTTGCAAAGCTCCGGTCGATCCGACCCCGCAAAACCGCTATCGGCCGTTCTGCTCCCAACGATGCCGCATGGTAGACCTTGGGACCTGGGTTGGTGAGGGTTATCGCGTTCCGGGCGCCCAGGCAGAGGACCGGGAACATCCCGACGACGATCCCAACACAAAGAAGACACTCCACTGAGTCGCATGCGGACGGCCGCGCGGTCGGGCTATAGGATTCGGATCAAGTGGCCCTGCCGATTTCAGAGATACGGCCCCCGCATGAAGGAGAGGAGTTGATGGCCAATACTGGAGCGGTAACCGACAATACGTTGGAAGCCGCGATTGCCTTGGGACCGGAGATTCGCGCAGCAGCGGGCGAAATCGAGCAGGGTAGGCGGCTGCCCGACCGCATCGTCGCCAGGATGAAGCAGGCGGGCATCTTTCGGATGGCGATGCCGCGCGCGTGGGGCGGTCCCGAACTCGATCCGATGACGCAGATGCGTGTAATCGAGGAGGTCGCTCGCGCTGACGGGTCCGCCGGCTGGTGCGCGATGATCAACAGCGACGGGGGGTACTTCAGCGCCTTCATTGACCAGGACCTCGCGCGCCGCATGTATCGTGACCTCGACGCTCCCACCGGCAGCCAGTTGATCTTCAGCGGCCGGGCCGCCGTGGCAAGCGGCGGCTACCGAATCACCGGGCAATGGCCGTTCGTCAG
>JASHZA010000250.1 GCA_030042765.1 Candidatus Binataceae bacterium
CCGACGGATCATCTTGTTTTCATGTTCAATGCGAGCGGTGCGTTCGTCGTTGCTCATGGCAAAGGTCCCGGAAACGAATAATGTCGCCTGATTCGCGGCGCCGCAAAAGTATAGCGCATAAGGGCAAGCCATGTCGTGGCGCCTTGTGTTGTCTTTGTCAGGGTGGCAACCTCGATCCGGCGTGGCGCAGACCCGGCTCAAAAGCAGCTTCATCTACCTGGCAAACGCGGTGACCGACCTGCGTGGCAACTGGGCAACGATCGCGCTGGTCCTGGCACCATTGGTAGCGATCGCCGCACTGTGCCTGTTGCCCGACGCGCTCAATCTCCAGCACGACCTCGCAATCCGGTTTCAGCGATTTGAACCTGGCACTCGCAGTATCGGGTGGACGGCGGTGCAGATGCCCTATGGTCAAACCGCCGCCGAGATTTCACCGCTATTTCCCTGGTGGGCGCTGTTATTGTTCCATCTCGTAACAGTGGTGGTGGCGTTCGCGGTTAATCTGGTGGTCCTATGCTCGACCCGGCGAATCCAATCCGGAGTGCGCCGGCCGCGAGCGCTTAACGAGGCGATCGAGGTCTACCGCGAGGCGATCGCTCTGACTCCGGCCTTCTTCTGGATCGTGGGTTTGCAGCTTATCGCAATCGCGGTAGGGTTCATCCTGCTGATAATTCCCGGATTGCTGCTGATCGTTTGGCTGTATTTCGCTCAGTACGCGCTGGTGTTCCGCGGTACGCGTGGCGTGAGCGCCCTGATGCGGAGCTACGAGTTGATGCGCGGGCGGTTTATGCGTGTGGCCACGCGGATCGTCGTGTTCCTCGCGGTGTGGTCGGGCTACAACTCGTGGGTGGGAGGCACGTTTTTCGGCGTGAGCCTGCTGTTGGGGCCGATCGGTGTCTTGACCGGTACCCTTTCGACGACAATTTTCCTGCTCGATCTATTGGCAACCGCGGTGGGCTTTGCGACGACCGCGTTTTTCATCGTTGCGGGTATGCGGCTTTACCAGGATCTGGAGCAAATAGCCGCAGAGGACATCACGCCCGGTCAGGAGGCCATCCTGGGGCCAACGGCGCCGTTACCAACCGTCAACGTGTAGGACAATTGTCTATGCGGCGCTGGCGAGACGGGCTAGCGCGCGCACTGCAACCTCCAGGGGCGGCAATCCGATCGACGGCATCGTTCGCAAATCAGCCATCAGGCGACTTACTTCGATCGCGCGCCGCTCACGTCCGCGCGCGATCTGCTCCGCCATCGGACGCTCACCGTCAGCCACCTGATCGAGCAGCGAGCAGCAGAGCTGCGTTCGAGCCCAGGTCAGCTCTGCGCCAAGGTCGCGCGCCGCGCGGCGCTCCCAGCGGTCTTCGGAACTAATGGACTCGATTGCCCCCTCAAGCATCGCGAATTCCAGGCGCTCACTGAGGCCGAAATAGACGCGCGCCGCCGTCATCGGTTCGATTCCGCGCGCAAAGCTCAAGCTGACGACGTTCAGGAGATGGTCGGCAAACGCGAGTCGGGCGAGTTCGTGGGCGAGTTGCTCCTGATGAACCGCGGTGCGTAATTCGCGGTAAATGTGTTCGAACCGATCGCGCTCGCCGCCCGTTAGCGCGTTCTCGAAATGCCGTGCCAGGCGGTCGAAGACGGGCTTGAAACGGCTCACGATATCCGCGATCGACGTCGCCACGCTGGAGTTTGCCACCGCCCAGGTGCATGCGCGCCGCGCCGCCCGTCCGAGTTCGAGGAACGCCCCGAGTTCGGCCTGCGCGGAAAGGTCGGCCGCCCTCTCCTTGAGACGGTCGGCGCGTTCCCGCAACTCGAGCACTCCGGCAGCGATAAGGTAAGCGCGCAGAGCCTCCTCGGTCTCGACCCCGTGATCGCGCATGAGATTGAAGACGAAGGTCGAACCCATCAGGTCGACGACTTCGTTAACCGCCCGGGTGGCGATGAGTTCGTTGCGCAACCCGTGGCGTGGGATATCCTGGGCACAGGTTTCGGCGACCGCGGGCGGAAAATATGGGAGCAGGAAGCGCTCGAAAAGATATTGGTCACCGACCAGCGCAGTCTCCTCGAAGCGGGAGGTCAGATCGATCTTGGTGTAGGCGGTGAGCACGGCAAGTTCAGGCCGTGTCAGTCCGGGGAAGCGTGGGCGACGTTCGACAAGCTCCTCGGACGTGGGCAGCGCGGCGGCGTGATAGCGAAGCAGTCCGCGCTGCTCGATGGCGGTCATGTGGTCGCGGAAGGTGCTTAGTTGAACGCGGCTGCGAATTTGCTCGAGGCTCAGCGAGAGCACCTGGTCCCGATTGTCGCGCAGCACGCCGGCCGCCACTTCGTCGGCCAAGGCGGCAAGGCGCCGGTTGCGCTCGAACAAGGTCACGCCGCCGCGCGCCAACGCTGGCTGCAGCAGGATTTTCAGGTTGACCTCGTGGTCGGACATATCGACGCCAGCGGAATTATCGATCGCATCATTGTTGATACGGCCGCCAGCCAACGCGTATTCGATTCGAGCCTTCTGCGTGAAGCCCAGGTTGCCTCCCTCGACCACGACCTTACAGCGCAGTTCGCCGGCGGTGACGCGGCAGGAGTCGTTGGCATGGTCGCCAACCTGGGCGTCGGTCTCGTCGCTGGAACGTACGTAAGTGCCGATGCCGCCGTTGTAAAGCAGGTCGGTGCCAGCACGCATGATCGCCTGGATGAGGCTGTCGGAGTCGAGCTCGGTGGTGTCGCAATCGAGCGCCGCACGGGCCTCGGAAGCGAGCACGATACGCTTGAGGCCCCGGCGGTAAACGCCGCCGCCCTTGCTGATTAACGCCGGGTCGTAGTCGGACCACCGCGAGCCCGGCTTTTCGTAGAGGCGCCTGCGTTCGGCGTAACTCTTGATCGGATCGGGATCGGGGTCGATGAAGATATGGCGATGGTCGAAAGCGGCGATGAGCTTGACGTTATCGGACTGTAGCAAACCGTTGCCGAAGACATCGCCCGACATGTCGCCGATACCGACGACCGTGATGGGTGCGCCGCGCTGAATGTCGCGGCCCATCTCGCGCAGATGGCGCTTGGCCGATTCCCACGCCCCGCGGGCGGTAATACCCAGCTTCTTGTGGTCGTAGCCGTGCTCGCCGCCGGACGCGAAGGCGTCGCCGAGCCAGAAGCCGCGGCGCTCCGCAATCCCGTTGGCAATATCGGAGAAAGCCGCCGTGCCCTTATCGGCAGCGACCACGAGATACGGTCCGTCGGTGTCGAGCACCTTGACGCGCTGGGGATGGACGATTTGGCCGTCTATTGAATTATCCGTCAGATCGAGCATCGCATTTATCAATGTAGTGTACGCGTCGATCACGGCTTGCTGGTCGGGTGCGCGGCCGGGTCTTGACTTGACGATGAAGCCGCCCTTCGCGCCGACGGGAACGATGATCGCGTTCTTGACCGTCTGGGTCTTCATCAGTTCGAGGATTTCGGTTCGGTAGTCGTCCGGGCGGTCCGAGTAGCGGATACCGCCGCGGGCGATGCGGCCCCCGCGCAGATGGCATCCTTCCATCCGGGGGCTGCTCACGTGGATTTCGTAGAGCGGCGGCGTGTCCGGAAGGTTGGGAATTCTCCCGCTTTCAAACTTTAGCGCGATGTACGGATCGGGCTCGGGGACTTCGCGGAAGTAGTTGGTGCGCACGGTCGCCTCGACCATCGCCAACAACGCGCGCGCCATGCGATCATCCGCGATATTATCCACCGCCGTGAGGCGTTCGAGAAAGGCCGCGCGCAGCTCCGCGATTTTTGCACTCGGAGCGTCGTGGTCGAGATCGAAGCGGAGCTTGAACAGGTCAACCAGCACGCGGGCGAGTTCAGGTTGAAGCAGAAGCGGACGGCGTGCGGCTGGGCGTGCAGGCGCAAGCCGCATTTGAACTGCTGCCTGCAGATAGCCTCGCAGCAGCGCAACGTCGCGCCAGGACAGGCCGGCCTCGAGGGTCAGCGCGTTGAGCGGGTCATCTTCCATGAGGCCGGTATTCACCGCCACGAGTGCGTCGGCGAGGAGAGCAGCGCCGGGCTTCTGTTCGAGGGCTTTGCCGTCGAGGCTGCGCGCACGGAAGGCCTGGACGTACGCCGGCCGCGGCTGGCTGTCGATCGTAAGATTGAACCTGTGCGCGTCTTCCGAGAGAACCGAGATTCCGAAGTTTTGCAGAACAGGGATCAGCTCGGACAGGATCGGCGCCTCGCCAATCGCGTAAAGCCGCAATTCGCTGGTATCGGGACGATCGCCGCTGGCCGCGGCCGAGCCAATCAGTACGCTGAAACGGCCGCCCGCGAGCAGGCGCTCGACCTGCTCGATGTCACCAAGGGCGAGTCCGACGGTTGTGGCGGCCTTGTAATGGGCGCTGAAGGCGTGGATCCACCGCGCGGCAAGTCGGCGCGCGCGGGTCGCGCCGAAGTGTTTGATGAGTTCCTCACGAAGCAGATTGTCCCAACTCCGCGCCAGTTGCGCGACTTCAGCCTCGAGCTCGCGGATTGTCGCATCTGTAGGCGCATGCGCCGCGAAACAGAAATGCAGTCGCGCGGTGTAGCCTTCGCCGAGCGCGAGATAGTAATAGACGACCCTGCCCCCGAGCCGCGCGGCCAGGGCCTCCTGAATCCTGACTCGAACTTCGGCTGAGAAGTTTTCACGCGGCATGATCACAAGCGCGATTACGTTGCCGCGCACGGCGTCAACCTCGAGGCTGAGCCGCACGTCCGCTTCATTCTTGACGTCGAGGACGGTCTTTAGTTGAGATCGCAGCTCGGCAAGGCGAGCGCGAAACAACTCCTCCTTGGGAAAGCTGTTGAAGGCGGCAACCAGCGCCTTGTAGTCGTGGGTTCCCGGTTGCACTTGCTCGGCCGCGATCAGTTCGCCAAGCTTCGCACGCAAAACCGGAATGTGCTGCGCCTCCTCGGCGTAGGCTTTGGAGGTGAACAATCCGATGAAACGGTCGAAGGCTGTGGGTTCGCCTGAGGCGTCGGTGCGGCGAATGGTGATGTCGTCCATCGGGGCACGACGATGGACCTCGGATTCGACGCGGCATTTGCCGATGATCAGCGCACTACCGTCGAAGAGGAGCGAGCGGTGAGCGTCCTCGAGCGCGTCGACCGCGACCGGTGCGGCGTAGCGCGAGCGAGCCTCGGCCCGCATTATGCCCAATCCTGAGCCGGACTCGGCCGTAATCGCACGGCGGCCATCCACCGGCGCCAAGCGGTAGCGTCGATAGCCGAGGAAGAGAAAGCCGCCCTGGACAAGCCAGCGCAAGAAGTCGCGGATCTCGACCAGTTCGCGCTGCGCGGCGGTTTCCTCGCAGATCTGGAGGGCGCGCGCAGTCATCGCGCCGAAATCGCTGGTTACCTGTTGGACCTGGGCCAGCACGCGGCGCAGGCCGTTTTCGATCGCCGCTGCGTCCGGCGCTCCGGGTACGACCTCGATTTCGGTGTGGGTGAAAGATTCGGTGCGCTCACCGGACAAGGCCTGCTCGAAAGAGGTGATCGAGCCCCGTTCGTCGCGGCAAACGTTGAACAGCGGATGGAGCAGGACACGCACGGGGATTGCGTGCTTGCGGAAATACTCCTGGATGGTATCGACGATGAAGGAGCAGTCGGGCATCACGGTCTCGACCGCGAGCAGGCCTTCGCCAGCGCCCGTACGCTCGCGTACGGCAAGCGGCTCGGCGCGCGTGGCGAAAAAGTCATAGCCGGCATCGGCAATCGCCCGGCGGCGCGGCGCGGGGAAATCCTCTGCCAGATCCGCCGGAAGCCGGGCAAACAAACGCTCGACAAAAATTTTCAAGCGCTGCGAGCGTTCGGTATCTCGCTCGGACTGCGCTATCTCGTGCTGTTCGGTTTCCGTAGCCAAGTTGAAGCCACCCAGGATTAAGTTTATGAACTCCGGGTACGCACACCCCGGTGTTCTGAATCGGGTCATGCCAATTATAGGTTGGACGGCGGTTGCCCTGCTACCGCACGCGCTGCACAGCGGCCCAGACTATAATTCATTTCGAAGATGCCACAGCTGGAAATTACTGCAATGACTTTCGGACCCTTCGGGGTCGGCCGCCTCGAGGGCAAGACGGTGATGGTGGCGAACACCGCCCCGGGTGACCTGGTGGAAATCGAAGTGGTATCACAGCGACACGACTATGCGATTGGGCAGCTCCGGCAGGTGATCCAGCCCGGACCGGCGAGGCGTCGGCCACCGTGTCCGTTTCTTCCGCGATGCGGCGGGTGCGACTGGCAGCAAATCGAATATCCCGCTCAAGTGCGGCTCAAGGGCGAGCTGATAGCGGCGGAATTTCGCC
>JASHZA010000018.1 GCA_030042765.1 Candidatus Binataceae bacterium
TGGCTGCGGAAACGCTCGCCGTATTCCGGATAGTCGTTGAGATCCGAGATGCCGAGCAGGAGATCCGGCGGCGCCTCGCCCTCGAAGCCGCTAAGCCGGTCCTTGACGTAGGTTGCGTAGGAAGGCTTGCCCGCTTCACCGTCGTTCACGACGTCAACTCCCAGCTCAACCTGCTTGCGCACGATTTCCGCGACTGCCGAACGTACGCGAGTGTCGAAAGCGGCGGCATCACCGAGCCTGCGGCCCTCCATCGCTTTGATCAGGGGCAACAAGTCGTCGGGCCGCGGCAAGCTGCCGGTATGAGTGGTCAGGATTCTTTCCGTGCTGCGTTTCATTTCCGTGCTTCCTCCGTCAGCCGCAGGTGCGGACGTTCCTCGTTGGGTGGATCAGGCGGCGCGAAATGACGCGTTATTTCCATAACTGCCTGGATGCGAGCCGCGCTCCCTCGGCCATCGCCTTGAGCTTTTCCCACGCGATCGCGCCGTCGACGCGCGAAGTGCCTGCGATCGTTCCGAAGCCGCAATCGGTGCCGGCGATTACGTTTTCGCGTCCGACGACATTGGCAAGGTTGCAGATGCGTTGCGCGACCAACTCGGGATGCTCGATGAAGTTCGTCACTGAATCGATCACGCCGGGAATCAGCAGCTTGCCATCGGGCAGCTTGATTTCCTTGAACACGGCCCATTCGTGCTCGTGGCGCGGGTTCGACGCTTCGTATGAGATGCCCATCGCGCGGGTGGTGAAGATGATATCGGCGATGTCGCGCAACGCAACGTCGTGGTGATGCGGGCCCTCGTAATTACCCCAGCACAGATGAATGCGCGCGCGGTCGGGCGGAACATTTGAAAGCGCGTGGTTGAGCGCTTCGATATGCATCGCGATAGTCTTGCGGAATTCGGCAAGGCTCAAGTCCTTGAACTGGATATGCCGGCTCATCGCGAGGTCGGGACAGTCGACCTGGAGGATGAATCCGGCCGCACAGATTGCCTCGTACTCGGTCTTCATCGCCTCGGCGATCGCGCGGATATAAGCCTCATGGCTGGGGTAGTGCTTGTTCGAGAGGAAGAAGGTCACCACTCCGGGCGAAGCGGCGCTGATAAACGCTTCAGCCGGGTTGGCGCCGGCGATCGCGGCTTTCAGGTTGTCGACGTCCTTGCGCACCGCGTCCTTGTCGCGGTAGGCGATTGGGCTGGTGCAGGCGGGGCGCTTGAGCACGCCGACGCCGCTTTCGCGGCCGCCACGTTTTGTGAAGTCGCGGAAATCGGTGAGGTCGGCGGCAAAAAGCGGCGCGCTTTTCTCACTGCCTTCAAAGCCGCTCAGGCGATCCTTGACGTAGGTCGAATACGACGGCTTGCTCATCTCGCCGTCGTTGACGATATCGATTCCCGCTTCGATTTGCCTGCGCACAGTCTCCGCGACCGCGGCCCTGACGCGAGCCTCCAGAGCGGTCAGGTCGGTCGGTTCGCCGGCTTCCTTCTGACGTATCAGGGTTACCAGGTCGTCGGGTCGCGGCAGGCTGCCGGTGTGGGTGGTCAGGATTCGTTCGGTGCTGCGTTTCATGATGGCTTCCTCCGCTGTTGCTGCCCTCTGCCGGGAGGGATCGTCGCGCGTTTTCCGCCGCGTATGCCCTTGTCCGCCGCGAGGCGTCCGCTTGTCCGCGCTGCAAAGTTAGCGCGACTGTGCCGTCACCGCAAAACGCCGGGCCGCGTCGCGGGATGGAGCACGCAGCGATGGTGCGCGCGGTCGCTATTGGAAATGCGGCATCACCTTGGTCGCGAAAAGTTCCAGATACGGATCCATCTTGCGCACCGGATAGCCGGGTGGGATCGTCCAGCAGTAGAAGCGCTCGACCGGAGCAGCCGCGGCATAATCGGCGATCAGCTTCACCGCCATCTCCGGGGTCACCACCTGGAGAATTCCGCTCGCCTTGAGCGCCTCGAGGGTCGGCATCGGCGGGAACAGTTCTTGTCCCGCTTTTTTCAGCCACTCGGCGTACACGTTGATCTGAAACTGCACGTGCGGCGCGACTTCATGCCAGGTCTTGTCGGGATCGTTCGAAACGACCAGCCAAAAGAAACCGCCGGCGAGACGTCCGGCCGCCGGGTCCTTGCCCGCGGCACGCAACTCCTCGACATACATTTTGTAGATCTCGTTGATACCGCCGGTGCCGATATAACCGTCGCCGAACCTGGCGGCCCGGCGCGCCGACGCGCGAGCGAAACCGCCCACCCAAATCGGCGGACGCGGGTGCTGGAGCGGGCGCGGCGTCAACTGCACATTCTCGATATTGAAATGCTTGCCGCGAAAGGTGACCGTCTCGCCCTCCCATAGACGCCGGATAATCTCCAGGCCTTCATTGGCGCGGCCGGCGCGCTCGCTGCGCGCGACCCCCAGCCCGGTGAATTCCTCGACGCGGTAGCCGATCCCGATGCCCAGTTCGAAACGTCCGCCTGAAAGCAGATCGATGGTTGCACCGTCTTCGGCGACGCGCACCGGATGGTAAAGCGGCAAGAGCAGGACCGACGTGCCGATGCGGATCCGTTTCGTCCTCATCGCGATGGCGGCGGCCTGGATCAGCGGGGAGGGCGCATGGCCGTCTTCGACGAAGTGATGCTCGGTGAGCCAGACGTCATGATAACCGATAGTCTCGGCCCACGCGATTTGATCGATTATCGCGTCGTAGATCTCCTTGTCCGACCGCCGCCATTGTGCGGGATTGCGGAAGTCATACCAGAGTCCGAAATGGAGCTTGCGGTTATTGCCGGCCATTGTGTCTCCGTCGCGGCGAGGCTGGTGGCACCCATCAGCTGGTGAAGCCGAGTTCCTTGAGCCGCTCGCGCGCTTCGTCCGCCGCCTCAGCATGTACCATCAAGCGGGCCTTGACTGCCACGGTGCTGCCGAGTATCTGCGCCGCCTGGTCGTCGAAGATGAAAGTCTCGATCCCGCCCGCCTCGAGGAGGTCGCGCGCCATTCGCACGACTACCGGATCGATATTCGTGAAAACCAAGGCAAGTCCGGCGTTGTGAGGTTCGTCATCAAACATTGGCTGGTCCGGCGTGAGTGTTCGGGCGCTTTCAGCGAGCGATGCCGGCGTTGCGCGCGAATCCGGCGCTTCTAAAGCGATGATAGAGGACGGTTAGGGCCGCTGCTGCGAACAAGAATGCGATCACGCCGTCGAAGCGGTGGAAGTACGGACCCAGGGCTTTCCAATGGTTGCCCATCTTCATACCGGCGTACGCCAGCCCGAGGCACCAGAGGTAAGAACCTGCGAGCGTGTATAGCGTAAAAGGTAGCAGCCGCATCCGTGCAACCCCGGCGGGAAACGCGATGAAGGTGCGCACGACCGGCAAGAGGCGGCCCCAGAAGACTGTGGCCGAACCCCAGCGCGCGAAGAAGCGGTCGGCAACTTCGATCTCGTGCGGCGCGATCAACAGATAGCGGCCATAGCGTTCCAGAACCCAGCGGCCGCCACTCGCGCCGACGTAATATGCTGCGTACGATCCCAGCAGGCACCCGAACGCCCCGGCGATCGCCACCAGGTTCAGGCTGAAGTGCCCGGTCGCGACCAGGTAGCCGGAGAACGGCATCGTCACCTCCGACGGCAACGGCACGCACGCGCTTTCTATAGCCATCAACAGGACGATCCCGCCATACCCGAGCGCCGCGATCATCGCGACGACCCATGCGGTAATTCCGCTCATTAACCGATCGATCATGCTTTGCGGTATATCCTCCAGGGCGCGATGGCGTCCGCCGCAAATATCAACTTGCCATGCGGTCCGCCCTAATGCGAGTTACCGGGACAGTCGGCCAGTCCGGAAACCGGCGGCCTCCGGCGGTGCTTTCGCCGCCCAGACGCCGGTGCGCGCAGCATCTCCGATCGACCCGGTCGCAGGAAAAGACGCGCTCTGCGGTTGCTCTTGGACTCGAAATGGTGAAAACTGTACAACTGTATATATGTTGATCACGGAATCGCCGACGAGCGGCGCTTTTCCGGCCTCATCCGACTGTTGAAACTGGCTTCGCCGGCAAGGCGACGCGCATCGAGGGAGACACATGGCTAAAGATACGCTCACCATTATCGACAATCGCACCGGCAAGCAGTACGAAGTGCCCATCGAGGAGGGTGGCGTGATCCGCGCTTCGCACTTGCGCGACATTAAGAACTCACCCGACGACTTCGGCATCATGTCCTACGATCCAGCCTTCACGAACACCGCGTCGTGCCGCAGCAGAGTCACCTATATCGACGGCGAAAGGGGCATCCTGCGCTACCGCGGCTATCCGATCGAGGAACTGGCGGAAAAGAGCAACTACCTCGAAGTTGCCTATCTCATCGTCAAGGGTGAACTTCCCGATCACAAGCATTACGAAGCGTGGGAAGAGAACATTCGCACCCACACGATGGTCCACGAAAATATCAAGAAGTTTATGGAAGGCTTCCGCTACGACGCGCATCCGATGGGGATGCTCGTCTCAACGGTGGGCGCGATGTCCACCTTTTATCCGGAGGCCAGCCAGATTCACGACCTCGAGTCGCGCCGCCTGCAGACGCGCCGTCTGATCGGCAAGATGCCGACGCTGGCGGCCTTTGCATATCGGCATAGCCGCGGCCTGCCGTACGTCTACCCCGACAACGATCTTAGCTACACCGGCAACTTCCTCTCGATGCTGTTCAAGATGACGGAGCTGAAGTACAAGCCGGACCCGGTGCTGGAGCGCGCGCTGGATGTGCTCTTCATCCTGCACGCCGATCACGAGCAGAACTGCTCGGCCAACGCGATGCGCGCGGTTGGGAGCTCCCAGCCCGATCCCTATTCCGCCACCGCTGCGGCCACGGCCGCGCTCTACGGCCCACTGCACGGCGGAGCCAACGAGGCGGCAATCCGGATGCTGATGAGCGTCGGATCGAAGGATAAGATTCCG
>JASHZA010000251.1 GCA_030042765.1 Candidatus Binataceae bacterium
CAGAACTACGACGTTTCCAAGCCACCGCCGATTTAACGTCGAACGGCGTCAGCCGATGTAACCTTTTATGAATTCAGTCGTAATCTAATCTAGGAGATTGCTATCAAAGCGTATCTATGATTATCCAACAAAGATTTAAGTGATATTAAGACTCAAAATGGTGCACAATCTAGTTCGACGAAGCCAGGCCATCATAAAAGTGCACGTACGGCTGCCGCATGGCGTCGCTGTTCCATCATGCTTCGAGGTCCCTCTGACGCGTTAGCGGTGTCTTGTTGTGTTACGCGAAAAATTGAAGCGCGCCCATATATGGCGCCGAATTTTCTATGAGCGGCTAACCGAACCGCTTCATCTCAATGCTATTTCGCTGTTCGTCGCCGCCTTCGGTACCTATCGCGCAAAGATCGCGTTCGATCTGATCGCGCGCCAGCACTACGCTTATGGCGTACTCAGGGCCGCAGACCTGGCAAAGGAGGCTGGTCTCAGCTCCGTCAGCCTGGTCGAATTTGGTGTCGCAGAAGGCACCGGCCTGATGAATCTCAGCCGGATAGGCAAAAAGGTTACGGCCATAACCGGCGTTAATGTCGAAATCATCGGCTTCGATACCGGCGCCGGGATGCCGCCGTCACGGGATTATCGGGACCATCCTGACCTCTATCAGCAAGGCGACTTCCCGCTGAGGGATCGCGATGGCCTCGAAAAGGCGCTTCCGCCCAACACCCGCATTATCTTTGGTCAACTCAAAGATACCGTTCCAGCCTTCATCGAAGCCCTTAGTCCGCGGTCTCCGCTCGGCTTCGTGATTATCGACGTGGATTACTATTCGTCGGCAGTCGAGGCGTTCAAGCTCTTGACTCATCCGGACCCGACAAAGTATTTGCCACTCGCCGTCGTCTACGTGGACAACGTACTGGCTCCGAGCCATAACGATTGGTGTGGAGAACTATTGGCGCTGCGCGAGTTCAACGAAAGACAGGCGATGCGAAAGATCACGCATGATACCTTCCTGAAATCGCGGCGCATCTTCAAGAATGCGATTTGGCTCGACCAGATTCACCTCTTGCACCTGTTCGATCATCCCTGGATGCAACCGCAGACAGCGATTCGACGGACGCGGGAGGAGTGCGGCAACCCATACTTCGGCCGGCGCGAAACTCTGCCTCGGCGTGAGAAACCGTCCCACCCGGGGTTCAAAGTCGAAAGCTAGCCCTGGCTATCGCAGAGCCTCAGAGCGCCGCACGCCATAGGCTGATATGTGGCTTCCCCGGTTCGCAAATTGCGGAGACGGCGTTCGCAGAAGGCGAGTTTTCCTGGTCCTTGGGCAACTTCTGCCAAATCGCTTCAAATTATAGGATTGAGTCGCCGGTCTCCCGTCTAAGTATTTGAAAAGTCAGACTTTTTGAGTCCGTTATTAATATTCCCACGGTCAATTTGTCCGCATTTCACAAGCGTGTTTCGCCAAAAAACCAGTGGGCACGAATCTGGCACTCCCCGGCTTTGTCCCGTGGCTCTGAAGAGAGGGGAGAACACCATGAAGGCTTTTCTGAACGTGATGTCATTCGTTATCGCGATTTCGTCGATTGGCTTTCTGATCGCGGCCGAGCGCGCATACCAGCACAGTTTCAGCGTGAACGGTTTCGTCCAGACCGCTCGCCTCAGCTGATCAAACTCGCGCGAGCCCGATGTCGGTCGCCTTCACGATCGACACTACCACACGAACGTATCGGATCTCGTGGCCGGATTTGGCTCGGGACGAAATTGGTCGACATGACTAGCCGGAGGCCAGCCTCGAATTCCGGGGAGCGACGCTTCGTTTCGTAAGCTCCGGTCGGATGAGGCACACACTGTTCCCAATGTCATTCGAGCTTGTCCCTGCGTTTGCAAATCAGGGAGCGATAAGGCGATAAAGGGTCGATCTTATCGATTCTCTTCGGGAGGAAGTCGAATGCCCGGAATCCTGCAAGGAAAAGTCGCGTTGGTCACTGGTGGCGGTTCGGGTATCGGACGCGCGACCTCGCTGCGGCTTGCCAGGGAAGGCGCGAAGATCATGATCGCCGACTACGTCCCTGAGGGCGCCGAGCGCACCGTCAAGATGATCAAGGACGCGGGCGGCGAGGCAAGCTGTATCGCCGCGGACGTCTCCGTTAGCAAGCAGGTCGAGACGGTAATCAACAAAGCCGTCGAGACCTATGGACGAATCGATTGCGCGTTCAACAATGCGGGCATCGAAGGCGCGATTGGCGATACCGTCGGTTGCACCGAGGAGAATTTCGATCGCGTGATCGCGATCGATTTGAAAGCGGTGTGGCTTTGCATGAAATTCGAGATTCCGCAGATGCTCAAACAGGGCGGTGGCGCTATCGTCAACACCGCCTCGATCGCGGGATTGGCAGGCTTCAACGGCATTCCGGCCTACGTCGCTGCCAAGCATGGCGTGGTCGGACTGACCCGCAACGCTGCTCTCGAATACGCCCAGCGCAACATCCGCGTAAACTGCGTATGTCCCGGCGTCATCCGCACCCCGATGGTCGAGCGGGCAATAGACAAGGGCGGATTTACCGAGGCCGATATCATCGCGGGTGAACCGGTCGGCCGGCTTGGGAAGCCCGAGGAAATCGCCGAGGGCGTTCTGTGGCTGCTTTCCGAAGCGTCATCGTTCGTCACGGGTCATCCACTTACCATCGATGGCGGGTGGGTAGCGCGCTAACACCCCTCAGCTATACGGCCGTGGCACCCGCTCGTGTCAACGGTCATCCCGGGCTCTGGTGAAATGCGTCATGCCGCCCTGAGGGGTAAAGTGGCATGACTCCGCATTTTGCTCGATTCTCGTCAATCCCAGTCCCTGCACAGCAGGCGTCTTTGGATTAAGCCCTATTCGGCCCTATTCTGAACTTTTAAGGATAGAGTTGGCCATCTGTGCATCACAAAACATATTTAACCATTAGAGGCTTGTCTTAGCGGTGTCCGAAACTTATGCTGTTATATGTTTGTTTGTGTTTGAACAAGGCGGGTTTCTCTTTTGTCCGCCGGTTCGGAGACGGTGAATGGCGGGAGCACTCAGCCGAAACGATCTGGGACTCAACTTCGTGCGCGAATTGCACAAGTTGGCGGCGGTCCCATATCAGGCGACTTCATGGGAGCTTCGAGGTTTTTCATGGTGGGTTGGCGACTTTCGCCAACGGATTTGGGCAGAACCGGCGGTTGATGAGGAGGATGGGCCGGTCTTCAAGGTTTGTGCCGCCACCGACTTCATCAATGATCTCGACCCCGGTGACACCAGGCTCATCGATCGGGTAGCAAAGCTATCCCAGTCGGCCTCGACCTCGAGCCTGGTCTTCGAC
>JASHZA010000252.1 GCA_030042765.1 Candidatus Binataceae bacterium
TGCACCCTTTGCGCTGCTTTTCGCCAGGACTCGCGTTACACGCACGCGATAGTCTTAACCGCACCGCCGCAAGTTCGACGACGAATCCTCATGCATTGAAGACGAAAGGGTGTCTAAACTATTGAAATGGACCCGCGCTAACGCGCGCTGGGGGGCGAAGAGTCCGCTTAAGCGGGCGCTTCACGAAGAATTAGATAGGTGAGGAAAATGCGCACGCCGATATGGGACAAGGCCGCCCTCCTCCAAGATACTCAGGCGTTTATCGAGCACCTTCAGAGGTTAGAGGCGCAAGGTTGCCGCTGGTTGGTCGTTCCACTCACCGCGGATGAGTCGTCCGGAACTTTTAAGTGCAGCAAGTGCAATAGCGAGACGGACCTGGCGGCCTTATATTCGATCGCGACGCACGTAGCGTTCGAAGAAGAGGTACTAAGGGCAATTGAGGCGAGTCATTCGCAAGCCGAGTACGACGGCCACGTTTCGCGGATCATCGAAGAAGAGCCGACTCCTATGGTTTGCCAGAGCTGCTGCCCGCGTGGAAAGCCGCACAGACACGACCTGAATCACGCCTTCTAGCAACGAGCGAGGGCCACCGCAGAATTGCGTTCCGCGGTCGATTGTCGTATTTCGGAACTCTTCTGATCGGAGGCGGATGTTGCCGGTTGAAACCCGGCCGCCTCGGCCAAAAACAAACAGGAGGCCCTTATGAAAAATGCCGCAGGATTGACGTTTGTTGTGCCCGTGCTGGTGCTGACACTGGCAGCCGCCGGACCAGCCTTCGCGCAGTCAGCCAGTCAATCAATGCATCAGGCCGGAGAATCAACGGAGAACGCCGCCTCGAGCGCCGGACACGCAATCAGCGAGGCTTACCACGGCACTGCGACGGCAGTTAAGGATTCGACCATCACTGGCAAGGTGAAGACTGCGCTGCACGACGATAAGGTCACGAAAGACGGCAACATTCATGTGACGACCGTGGCGGGCGTTGTGACGCTGCGCGGTACGGTGGCGTCGAGCGATGTCTCCGACCATGCGGAAAAGCTGGCAGAACAGACGACGGGCGTTAAGCGCGTCAAAAACAGACTGAAGATCGCAGGCGGAAGCGCGGCGGAGTGAGTTTGCGATAAGGCAAGATTAACATTCGGTTCGCTAAAGCGGACTTACCATCGCCAGTTCCCCTTCACCGATGTCCTTCAGCAGACGCTGAAATGCCGGCTGCGCGATAGAACGGCCAGCCGGCATTTCAGTTCATAAGTCCGAAACATTCCAATCAAGCTGCCGTAATCGATCCGCATTACAGTATGCGGCCACTTCGGTCCGGCACAGACGCCAGACGCCTTGGCGACGCAGTTTCGACGTGCCTGGCGGCTGGCGATAGGTTCGTCGGACCCAACGAAAGGGATTCGCTATGGCGGCTGCATCCACGAATATCGCAGTAGAATCGAAACTGGCGCGTGGCCCAGGCAAAGTCGGAACCGCTATCTTCGGCATCGTTTTGGTAATCGGGTTTCTCTATGCAGGGACTCACCTGGTTGCCGATCTGTCGGTGGTGCACAGCGCATCTATTTTTCCTTTTGTGATGTTGGGGCTGGCACTGACAGTCGCGCTCGGTTTCGAATTCGTCAACGGCTTCCACGACACCGCGAATGCTGTGGCTACGGTCATCTACACGCATTCGATGGAGCCGCATATAGCAGTCGCCTGGTCCGGGATGTTCAACTTCCTGGGGGTGTTGGTATCGAGCGGAGCAGTGGCGTTCGCGATTGTCTCGCTGTTGCCGGTTGAGCTGATCTTGCAGGTGGGAAGCGGCGCAGGTTTCGCAATGGTCTACGCCTTGCTCGTGGCCGCCATGATTTGGAATGTCGGGACATGGTACCTCGGGCTACCGGCTTCAAGCTCGCACACACTCATCGGTTCGATCATCGGCGTTGGCATCGCCAATCAACTTATGGCGCTGCGCAACGGCACCAGCGGCGTCGATTGGGGGCAGGCCGAGAACGTCGGCAAAACCCTGCTCGCGTCGCCGCTGTTCGGTTTCCTCCTTGCGGGTGCGCTACTGCTGGTCACGAAATTCTTTATCAAGGATAAACGACTCTACGAGGCTCCGCGCGGAACCGAACCGCCGCCGTTCTGGATTCGCTGCCTGTTGATACTGACCTGCACGGGCGTCAGCTTCGCGCACGGCTCGAACGACGGACAAAAGGGGATGGGGCTGATAATGCTGATTCTAATCGGCATTGTACCCACCGCGTACGCGCTGAATCATGCGATACCCGCCAGTGCAACGGCCGATTTCGTGGCGGTTTCCCAGCAAGCGGCCACCACGATCGACAAGTACGTCGATAAGTCCGCGGTGGTCTCCGACCCACAGGCCAACGTCGAGGATTTCATCCGCAGTCATCAATTCACATCAACCACGATGTTGGCGTTGCGCCAGGTAATCAACGATACCGCCAACAACATCGCATTGTACCGGCAGCTCGCGAATGTTCCCCCCGCGCGTGTCAACAATGTCAGGAACGACATGTATCTGGTGAGCGAAGCTTTGCGCGTGATGAAGAAGACCGGCACGCCCGCGCTGGCCGCGACCGACTGGGCGGTCCTGGATAACTACAAGAAGCACATCGACGCA
>JASHZA010000253.1 GCA_030042765.1 Candidatus Binataceae bacterium
CCTCCCGCGACGGCATCTCGCGGACGCCTTTCTCCTTGCGGCTCTGTTGCGAGCCCGCACGCGAAGCCCTCAGCTCTGCGACGATCCGAGCGAGCTCCCACGGCTCGCGCGCGAGCAGACCTTCCTTTTCTTGGTGAGGTGCGCTCATGCGGCGTGAGACTTGTGGTCCCTGATATCTTCGAACAGCGCTGTGCTCAGATAACGCTCTCCCGAGTCGGGCAAAACCACGACAATGGACTTCCCCGCGTTCTCCGAGCGTCTCGCTATCCGAGCAGCCACCGCCACCGCAGCGCCGCTGGAAATGCCAGACAGGATGCCCTCCTCTCTGGTGAGTCGTTGCGCATACTCAAATGCTTCTTTATCGGTGACCTGTTCGATTTCGTCCACGAGCGAAAGGTCCAGAACCTTCGGCACGAATCCGGCCCCGATCCCCTGAATGCCGTGACTCGCTGGTTTCAGCTGCTGACCGGAGCGCTGCTGCGAAAGCACCGGACTCGCAGCGGGCTCGACCGCAACGGAGATGATGGGCTTGCCCTTCGTCGTTTTGATGTAGCGTGAGACTCCGGTGATAGTACCCCCTGTGCCGACCCCTGACACGAAGACATCGACTGTGCCGTCAGTATCGTTCCAGATTTCCGGCCCCGTCGTGGCCTCATGGATTGCTGGATTCGCCGGGTTGTTGAACTGTTGCAGAAGCACGTAAAGGTCCGGAGCCGACGCGGCTATCTGCTCTGCACGTGCAACGGCCCCCGACATCCCGCGTACCCCCTCGGTTAGTATGAGTTTGGCCCCATATGCGACGAGCAATTTCTGCCGTTCAAGACTCATCGTGTCTGGCATCGTTAGCGTCAAGGGAATTTTGCGCGCCGCTGCTACGAAACCGAGTGCGATTCCCGTGTTGCCGCTGGTTGGCTCGATCAACTCCTTACCCGGTGCTAATAGACCCCTTCTCTCAGCGTCCCACACCATCGCGGCAGCGATCCGGCACTTGACAGAGTACGACGGATTGCGCCCCTCGATCTTTGCGAAGACCGTCGCCGGCGCGCCATCGGTTACTTGATTAAGACGCACCAGCGGCGTGCGCCCGATCGATTCCGAATTATCATCGAACCAGTGTGGCATCAGATTCTCTCTACCCCGGTGCAAGTCAGTGCGTCTCGTCATTTTATTCGAACCGGCGGACTTTAGCGCATTTACTCTATCGTTTCAATAGACTAAATCTTCCCCATACCCTTCGACCGGGACTTCATGACCTTGTAGGACCAAACATGCCCGACACCGAACGGCCTCAGCCAGGTAAAGGCGACCCCGTCTGCCGAGTGTTGGCATGAAACAGGTGATGGGCTATACGGTAGGCGATATAATCGATCGATGCTCTCGCACAAATCTAAGTACGCTCTGAAGGCACTCCTCGCATTGAGCGAAGAGTACGGTAACGGGCCGCTTTTGATCGCCGAGATTGCAGCGCGCGAGCGTATACCGAAGCGCTTCCTCGAGCTGATCCTCCTTGAGCTGAAGAATCAAGGAGTTCTACGCAGTAGAAAGGGAAAGGGAGGCGGCTATGTTCTAAACAAGCCGCCGGACTTGTTGTCGGTCGGGCATGTTCTGAGAATGCTCGAGGGACCGCTGGCCCCTCTACCCTGCGTTAGCAAGACGGCATACGAGAAATGCGTGGAATGCCACGACGAGCGAACTTGCGGGATTCGCCTGCTGATGAAAGAGGTTAGAGACGCTACCGCTGCGATTCTTGATTCGACTACTTTCGCCGATGTCATCAACCGCTCACGGGCGAACCGCAGAGGCGAGCGCGCTCTGACCTACTCCATCTAGGTCGTCCTGTTCGAGGTCCTTTAGGCTTTTCTAAAAAGAATGGCTGCCCGGGCGAGCTTCTCTTGACAAGCGCGAGCAATAAATCTATTAAATCAATCGTGTAACCCGACTATGATCGCAAGCCCCGACAGAAACAGTCCCCGCGATGACGTTAGTATGGTTCAGATGACGCCTGACGGTCTCGACTGCTCGGTTGCCCTTTTCTCGGTCCTCACCGATCTCTCCGCTCCGGCGGAAGAGAGGCAAGCGCGCAACCGAGATTATCAAAACTCACCGATTATTTGCGCCGGCAAGGACGTTCTGGCCGTTGCTTTGCCCAGGCTCGCTTTATTGATTTCGTTCGTAAATGCGGTCGCGCGGAGTTCGAAGAAGTGAGAATCATCGGAGTTTCTGGAGGACTAGCGTCTCCTTCGCGAACCAAAGCGCTCGTCCAGTTCGTGCTCGCGCAAGCGGTCACGCTTTTACCTCACACCACGGACCTTCTCGATGTGGCGGAAATTGTGCCCGATCTTGCTTCAACCCTCACACGAAACGATGCATCACCATGGCTCGAGGCTATGCTGCGGAAGATCGAAAGTGCCGACCTGCTAGTCGTCGGCACGCCGATTTCCAAGGGATCCTATACCGGCTTACTGAAGCACCTTTTTGATCTTTTAGTCGCTAGCCGGTCGGAAGATCGAGTGGCGATCATTGCGGCGACCGACAGCGGAGACTGCAATTCCCTTGTCTTGGAACATTCATTGCGCCCGCTATTGAGCCTTCTGGGCTATTGCACGGTGCCGACAACCGTATTCGCACGCGATGACGATTTTGTCGATCTTCATGTTGCCGAAGAAGCGGTTATGATTCGGGCAAGGCGGGCGGTGGGTGAAGCTTTCAAAGTCCTCGGGCTAGACCCTCCATTCACAGCCTTTATCGTTGGCGGGAGCTTCTCGCACTAGAGCCTGTGTCAAAAAAGCAAGGCATGTTGTCCCTCAGCGCATATCGCAGCCCAGATACATCAGCCTTAGTTCAATCAATGATCTTGCTCGTTACCAGTCCTGGCAATTATTTCTGCTGTCAATTCTCCTGAAGCGAATCGCAACCTCTGTACTTTGTTAGGAGATCCCGAGTAACGGTAATTCTCGATCCAATCAATCGATTAAATAATTTATAGAGGAGGGACTTTATGGTGAGCAAGCTACGAAGTATCGCGTTGGGGTTGGGATTCCTGCTGTTGCTACTGCCATCGCTGCTATGGGCGCAAACTGCGACCGACCGCAGCGAATTGGATCAATTTCTCAAAGAGACCGCGAATCAAGGCCCGCAGCCGCCGATAGGAACAAAGATCACCGCCGCCAACTGGCAGCAGTATAAGGCGTTTTTGCCCTTCGGAATGGTCAAGCTTTTCGAGGGTCGATACCAGTGGCAAATGCCTCAGGATGTCGAAATCGATATAGGTCCAGCACGCTATGGCAACTTGCCCAGGACCTGGATCGAGGCGACCGAAAAATACGGGTCGCAAGACAGGGTTGAGGTTCTCCCGAACGGGCACTTCAAGATTGAGAACTACCAAGGCGGAGTCGTGTTCCCCAATCCGCAGGAACCGCACAGGGGCTTCAAAATCCTGGCCAACGTGTTCTTTGCGCACGCGCCCGCGATTTTTGGCGCCGGTCCCGAGAACACATCCGCGATCTGGTTTGTCGACCGCTTTGGCAACATTTCCCAAGACACCTTTGACTTCATCTATCGCCAGAGCGGATGGGACACCGACGCTGGTTTCCCTCGCGACGAAACCTATGCTCCTGGCACTTGGTACACAGAATGGTTCATGGAGGAAACGCCGGAGCAAGCGCGTTACACCACGACTCTCGCACTGTATTACAAGGACCAGGAGGAACATGAGGTCCCGGATAACTACGTATTCGTACCGTCCCTGCGACGTTCGTTGCGACTATCAGCATCTGCGCGTTGCGCGCCTTTATTTGGCAGCGAATGGACCAATGACGATGCCAAGATCAATGGCTTCAACGGTGGAACGGCAATCTTTGACGCTGACTATCTGGGCGATCGCAAGCAAATCGAGCTAGTCCAGCTCAACAACTCCAGCGGCGACTTCCCGGGCAACTACGATATGCCGCTCGGCTTCCCCAAACCGAGCTGGGGCAAATGGGAAGTTCGTGACGCTTCAGTGATCGATGCGCATCGCATTCCCAGCGAGACCAGGGGTTATTGCTATGGCAATCGCGTGCTCTGGGTGGACAAGGAATTCTGGCTGCCATACTGGGTCGATCTCTTCGATGCCAATCACAAGCTGTGGAAGGTTGCGGCCTATGAGAATGCTACCGGAGATGTCCCGACGCTGGGCCATGTCTGGGTTGGCGTCGCCGCGGTCAATTGGGATCTGCAGAACACCCACGCGACCATCTGGAGTCCGTGGGGAAATCCCGCCCATCGCGGACATTACCTGAACCGACTGACGCCCTTGGAGTATCAGAACGGCACCAAATATGGCTCGCCGTCGGGGCTGATGCAGATCCTGCGCTGAACTGTAGATTTTGCATCTGCAGCGTTGACGGGATGTCACCTCCGGCCGCGTGGAGTATTAGTCCACCGGCCGGGGGCATTCTTAGCGAACCAGGAGCCGTCGCTGTCCGACCGCGCGAACAGGTTATGGCAACTGTCGGCTGAAACGTCTTGTAATGGAATCGACAGCTCAGCGATTGGTCAAAGGGTGGAAGGAAGAGCATGAGCAAAGAGATACGGCTTAATGCGTTCGATATGAATTGCGTAGTACATCAGTCGGCTGGTTTGTGGGCCCATCCGCGTGATCGCGCCGACCAATATGCCAGGCTCGATTACTGGGTCGAGCTTGCGCAGATCCTCGAGAGCGGCCGGTTCGACGGCTTATTTATCGCTGACGTGCTCGGAGTGTACGACGTTTACGGCGGCAACGTCGACACCGCACTCAAGACCGCAGCTCAACTGCCGCTCAATGACCCCGTGCTGCTGATTCCGCCGATGGCACGCGCGACTAGCCATTTGGGTT
>JASHZA010000254.1 GCA_030042765.1 Candidatus Binataceae bacterium
ATAGACTCTAATTTCATTGGACACGCCGATGAAGCGACTCGGCGGTTTGATCAGCACGCACGTTCCGTTCCAATTCGAATATGAAACGTAGAAGGAATTTCCCGTTCTACAGCACTCCGGCAACTCGGCTCGCTACTTGCGTAGCCTGATACTCGGTTGATGCCGTGGAGCCGCGGCAACTGAACGATATTTGACGATCGGTCGCGCTTGTTTGAACCTCGCGCAAAACCAATTGGCTTGGACGCTTACCGAGGGAGCGAAAGGCGAGAGGCTAACGTGCATTGACGACGGCACCAGTGGATATCCTGTAATCGAAACGCAATTGCAGTCGCCGCCGAATGACTCAAATCGGGACAGCACTTGAGAAGAGAAAGGTCCTTTTCAAGTTCCGAATTCGGTCAGTACACGCCAATAGATTGACGCTAAAGAGGAATGCTCTTCGCCGGCTCAACCGCAACACCTTTGTATAAGGGAGTTTTCCCGGAGTGCCAGTAATAGCGCTGATCGTTGATGATTCCCCGGTCGCCCGAACGATTATTCGACACCATCTGAGCAAGCTCGGCTGCGTCGTGGTTGGCGAGGCCGAAAACGCTTCTCAAGGTCTTCGGCTTTTTAGGGAAAAGAAACCCGACATCATCACACTGGATCTGATGATGCCGGAAGTTGATGGGATAAACGCCATCTCGGCTTTTCACATAATGAGAAGCGAGGGCCCAAAGGCGATCATTATCATTGCCAGCGTTCTGCCGTTTGAAAAAACACGCGATAACTTTTTGCGCGAGGGCGCATTTGACTACATCGTTAAGCCCTTCAACCGGTTTTCGTTTGAGCGCGTCAGGCAGAGGTTAATCCGGACGTTTCCGCAACTCGCCGATAACACTTTCGACGCGTGATCGGTCGCTCGTAATGCCACCCCGCGCTTATTTGTCAGACCTTGGCTTGATCGGCGATGCGGGGGGCCGCGGACGCAACCGCCGCTGATTCAAGCTGCGGTGCGTCCGGCATAAGTCCCGGTCGACGCCGCTCGGCGCGGGGAAGCATTCGGTTCAAGGTCTCTCTTTCCACGTTGTCCAGATGCCGTTCGATCTTTTCGAGAAGAGCCACGATTGGTGTGAGGCGCAAGTACCAGCAAATCATTTCGCGGATCGCCATGAACATGACGGCGATGAGGAGCACCGAACCCGACCAAACTAACAGATGAATCAGCAGATTATCATTATCAGGCATTAGAGCCATCAACATTCCTCCAGATGCTGTATGGCGATGTGCCGCAATTTTGATGCCGACTTAGCTCTTCAACGGTCCCTTGTCTCAGCCTGCGACCTGCGTCTCTCTCTCACCGCTATCCGGCTTGCGATCGAAGTGGTGCCAGGTCGCAAACTGTATCAAAACAAAACCTCAAGGCTCTGTTGGCATTGAAGCCTGTCGGTTTAGTGGTGACCACGGTTGACCCGTTCAATCTTGGCCAGCTTTACGGCGTTCTTCACCGGTCGTGGCGGGGGCTGCCCCCGGTTGAACATCTTCGAGATCGTCCATGAAACTTCCGCGACATAGATATCGCCGTTGGGAGCCACTGCGATGCCGTGCGGGGCCATCAATTGATCCGGTTCCTCACCTTGGCCGTTGTCACAAAGTTTGGCTCGCAAACGACCGTCAAGGCTGTAGATGCTGACGCGAGGCCCCATCGTTCTGGCGCCGTTCCAAATGTTCCAGAAGCCCTGGGATCCCGGACCTGTCCACCATGCCGAACTCAACTCGCCGATGTAACAGAGCTGTTCCGGGCTTGCAGCGTCGATGAACATTCCGCATGGCAGCGCCATTCCGGTCCAGATGGCCTCGAGTCTGCCGTTGGCGGTAAAGACCTGAACCCGATTGTTGTGGCGGTCAGCTACGTAAACGTAGCCGTCGCGGTCGGTGCAGATGTTGTGCGGAAGATGAAACTGGCCGGGCTCGTTTCCGGGTTCGCCCCATGAATAGAGCAGGCGCCCATCGGGCGTGTACTTGTGCACTTTAGCGTTGCCGTAGCCGTCCGAAATGAAGAGCTCGCCGGTATGAGGATGAATCGCGACGTGAGTGCATTGATAAAACGGCTTGCCGCTCATCGGCGGCGCGGGTTTGCCCGGGGTCCCGATAGTCATCAGGATCTCCCCCTCGAGCGTACATTTGCGAACCGTATGGTCGAACGTGTCCGTAAGCCATATAGAGCCGTCGGGTCCCATGGTCACGGCATGGGCATTGGGAAAGGTCTTCTTGTCGCCCCAGCTATGGAGAAATTTGCCGTCGGCGTCGACGATGATCATCGGCCGCTCGCTGCGATTGAAGAGGTAAACACGATTTTTTGCGTCGATGCCGACGCCGGCCACGTCATAGGTCCAACCGTCAGGCAGCTTGCCCCAGTTTTCGATGACCTCGTAAATGTATTCGCCGATTCCTGTCTGTAATGGCATGAGTTCGATCTCCGCCTGGTTAACGATCGCCTCGGTCACAGTCGCTCAGCGCGCCGTCGGCGACGAGGGCCGCGCGATTGTATACATCCAACGTACGTAATCGCCCGTTGACGCATCGAGCTCAACGAAATCCTAATAGCGCAAATCGTGCTCGCCCACTATGTTGCAGGAGGTGCGGCGGAGCGCAGACTTGCGAACGCGCTCAGCTGTGAACGTTACCAGCCCAGTATTCGGCTGAGCACGAAAGCGGCGACCAGGATCAGACCGAATTCGAATTGCAATTGACCGGAGCGCGCCATCGCGCGGTTATGAGCCTCCGCATCTGCCTGCCCCGACACCAGCCGGACCTTTTCGATCGCCCGCGGCACCGTGATCAGTACCGCGAGCGACGGCCACGGCAGAAGGCGCAGGACAACGCACGCGACCACCAGCACGTAGGCGAGCGTATCGCAGGTTACGAGTTCGACGATCGCGGACCTTCGACCGATTATAGCCGCCAAAGTCCACTTGCCGTGCCTGCGGTCGTTTTCAATGTCGCGGAGATTGTTGACCTGTAGGAGACTCGAGCACAGCAGCCCCATCGAAGCTCCGGCTAACGCCGCAGCCCAGGAAAAGTGAAATGCCTGCACATAATAGGCGCCCAGCACGTAGCCCGGGCCCATCAACCCAAAGACCATGAAATCGC
>JASHZA010000255.1 GCA_030042765.1 Candidatus Binataceae bacterium
TCGTTGGCGAGCTTGACCAAGCGATAGTGTTGGTGGGCGATAGACTCGATGGCGTATGGGCCGCCGGGCAGTTCGCTGGCGCGACGCCGGTATTGTTGAAGGACAGATGCCATGCGGGTATGGTAGCAAAGCGCGACCGTAGAGGTCTATTGCGTGCTATCGGAGCGAGTTTCCAAAAAAAACGAGATTCGCGGCACCGGCGCGCTAGTGCGCGGGCTTACCCTGCACGTCACGCGCCGGTCGGGCAACGCGGTCTGATTGTACGGCCCGCGCGACACCGGTTGCCCTGAGTGGGCCGCGCGGTACTTAAAAGTCTACACCCCGCGAGGATTATACGGGCCACCCGACTGGTCCGACGGTTCGCCCGATGCGGTTGTGGATAAACGATCGCGCAGTGGCTGGTGAGCGGCGGTATCGGGAGTCATATTTCGGAAATGAACCAGAACTCGGGCATAAACCAGATCCGGGCCGCGCTCAGAAGGCTCGAAGGGATGGTGTTCCTGGCGCCGGATTCCCGCCGCAGGCTGCGAATTGTCGCGAGCCACAATGAAATCCGCGTCAACGGTGAACACCGAAGTGCGCGGAACCATCTCGTCTTGGTGCGCACAGATCGCGCCGGAGAGTAGGCCCATCGCCGGTATTTGAGGATTGCTATGGCAGGACGGTCGACCCGGCCGAACATGGCCGATGCCGCTTTGGCCGGGGCGGCGGATCGTCAGGCGAGGAGGCTCAGGAGAAAGAGGACGCCGGCGACGGTGATGATGAATGGGCCGGTCTCGCCGTGAAAACGGCCGGCCGCATAGGTGCCGAGCAGTGTTGAAGCGACAGCGACGATGACCGAAATCACCAGCATCCCGTTGAGATCGCGCGCGAGCCGCTTCGCGGTCGCGGCGGGAATGATGATCAGCGATCCCATCAGCAGCACGCCTAGGTAGCGCAGGCCGAGCGCGACGGTCAGCGCGAAGGTCAGAAGGTAGACGAGATTCAGGCGGGAGACGTTGATGCCCGACGTCATCGCGATTTCGGGCGAGACGAGAGCCACGATCAGGCGGTTGCGGGCCTCGAGGATGAAGGCGATGACAACGCCCGCTCCGACCATACCGAGGGCGAACTCCCACGTGGTTAGACTGCCGGCGCCGCCGAAGAGTGCTTCGACCAGTTGCTCGCCCGAAGTGGTCATGCTGCCGATGGCGAGAGCGACCGAGAAGACCACGCCGACGATGGTTTCGGTCGGCATTTTGGTGTGCGATTCGAGCGCCCAGATGAGGGTGGTGCCGATGAGAAGCATCGCCAACGCGCCCGCCATCGGCTGCGTGCGGAGGACGAGCGCGATACCGATGCCGGGGAGCGCGACGTGAGAGATGGCGTCGGCGGCGAGGGTCAACCGGCGCATCACGGCGAAGCATCCGACGAGCCCCGCAGCAACCGCCATCGCGACCGACAGGATCAGGGAACCGGCTTCAAGGCCCATCGTGGATGTGGAAGCGGGTCGGCGCTCCGTAGAGTTGCTGGAGCATTTCGGGGTTGAGGACGGTTTGCGGCGCTCCGAACCATGTGTGCGTCCGGCTCAGGCAGAGGACCGCGGTCGCATAGCGATAGACCACGCTCAGATCGTGCGAAATGAGCAGAACGGTTACGCCTTTCTCCTCCTGAAGCCGCTGGATCATGATGTTGAGCTTTTCCTGGCCGGGCTCGTCGATGCCGGCGGCGGGTTCGTCGAGGAGGAGCACGTTGGGTTCGCCGATAAGGGCAAAGGCGAGCAGGAGGCGCTGGAACTGTCCCCCGGACATCGCGCCGATCGGCACCGATAAGCTGAGTTCGTCGAATTCAACCTGTTCGAGCGCGGTCGTGACGGCGTCTTCCGACGATTTCGAAACGGCCGCCTTGGCGCGGAGCAAATCGCGGCCGCTGACCGGCAGATCGCGTTCGAGGTCGAGCTTCTGGGGAACGTAGCCGAGACGGGTGCCGGGAGCCCATCGGATGCGGCCCTTGCTGGGAATCGAGCCGATCAGGGCTTTGAAGAGGACGGTCTTGCCGGAGCCGTTGGGGCCGATAACTGCGAGGGAGCTCCCGCGTGGGACGGTGAAGCTGAGACCGCGGAAGACTTCGAGCGCGGCGAAATGGACGCTGAGGTTCTCGACCTCGAGGATGTTGGCGTTGTCGGCGTTATTCGAATTCACTTGATAATTCTTCACGCAGCTCGCGGATTCGCCTGCCCGGCCCCGCTTCGCTGCGCCTAGCGGCGCAGGATATCACAGGAGTTCGGGCGGGCCAGCATCTGGTAGGGGTCGTTCGGAGCGGGCGGATAGTTCAAGGTTTGGTTGAAGTATTCCGCATCGGTGGCGACATTGGCGATCTCGAGTAATTCCTGAGATTTGACGGGCGGCGCCGGCCTCGGTATCGGCGAGACCGGCTCCGATCCGCCGAGTTGGATTCGGGCGTCCGCAACCCGCGCGCGTCGGTGCACGGGTTGCGGACGGCTAGATCTCGTCGAGGGGAAAAACCGGGCGGCGAATTCTGGAATAGGGCAGCCGGCTGAGGACCTGAGTTGCGAGCCCGGGAGTGTCGACGTCGATGAAGGTGCGCGCGATCCCGGCGAGACCGGCGCGATGTTGCAATTCGGATTTGCACGCCAGGATTTTGCGATCGGACGGCTCGATGCCGAGACTACGGAAATGATTGGCCTCGAAGACCAGCACGGGGCGCGAGGTCAGGATGACCTCGAGGCCGCCGCAATCGACGACAACAGTGGGTCCACGATGAACGGTGCCGGCGTTGAAGCGCGTCGCGGCGGTGAAGACACCGTCGTGAATGACGCGCACGCGTCCGCTGATCTGAACGGGTTCGCCGTGGAAGTGGTCGACCTTGCCGCCGACAGTCAGGTTCAACTGCTTGCCGACGCCCGCCTGGAGGGCGTTGTGGACGGCAGCGGGGTCGGCGATGCTGCCGACCACCGCGCGTTGAACGTTGCGCCGAAGCAATTCGGCGAGGAGCGCGGTGCCGTCGCCGGGAGTGCCGGCGCCGCCGCTATCGGCGAGGTCGCCGAGGACGACGGGCCATTCGTCGGTTTGAGTCGCTTCGTTCACGGCGTCTTCAACGGAGACCATATCGGTATGAAACGCGCGCCGTTTGGCCCAGCACGCTTCTTTGAGCTCCTCGGCGAGATCGCGAGCGAGATTCGGCTCGCCGTTGGTCGTAACGACGACGCTGATGCCGGTTTCGGGTCTTTCCGAGCAGAAGAAGCCGCCGAGCAAGGAGACGTCTAGAACACGGGAGTTGCGGGCGGCAGCGTTGCGCGCAAGTCGCATCAGATGTTCCATCGGCCATCCGGGGGCGATGTAGAGCTTTTGCAATGCAGGCGCCATCGCGGGCTGAGCCCATGCGGCGGCCGGAGAAATCGAACCGTCGGACATGCCGGCCATCACGTATCCGCCGAGTCGTCCGGTCTCGACGAAATCGTAGTGCGGATTGGTCTTGACGCCGATCAGCATGTTCGCCTGACGCACCATGAGCGGAGTCACGTTTGCGTGACCGTCGAGCGAGACGATGATCGGGATGCGTTCGCCGAGTTGATCGCGTATCGCAGCAAGCAGGTCGCCCTCGCAGTCATCGAGGCGGTCTGTTGCCGCGGTGCCATGGCATTGGAGGAAGACTCCGTCGAGCGGACCGGCCTGCCGCAAAGTGGCTAGAAACGTCGCCTTCGTCCACTCGTGCGCTTCGTCGGTCGGCTTGCCGGCGAGACCGGGGAAAAGGAAATGCAAGGGTACGATTTCCCAATTGCGGTCCCGT
>JASHZA010000019.1 GCA_030042765.1 Candidatus Binataceae bacterium
AGTACGGCACCAGTGGAGTCCAGGCACCGTCGGTAAGTGGTCAGACGCCACCCACCAATCTGCCGGCCGGCGAGTTGGTTCGTCCGGAGGTGAATGTCACCTCCCAGGCCGCCACTCATTTCGAGAGCAATCCGGTTCTTTCGCTACCCGGCGTTTTTTCTCATCAATGGTCACCGGCGGAAGAAATTATTCCCGAGGGACTGATCAGTGAACGTTACCTGCGCACTCAGGACAACCTGGCCCGCAAATTGAGTCTCAAAGAGACGATCTACATCGCCATCCGCAACAATCCGGCGGTTGTCGCAGTCGCGCTCGATCCGATCGCCGCCACCGAGAGCGTCAAACTCGCCAACGCCGCCTTCGACCCCGATCTCACTTCGCAACTCGACGTCATCAAGGATGTCACCCCGGTATCGTCGCCTTTCGAGGTGCAACACAGCGACGCCTACACCGAGAAGTTCTACGACTGGAACTTCGGCGTAAACAAGGTGTCGTCGCTGACCAATGGAACGCTCGGCATCATCTTCGACAATGACCGCGCGTTGACCAACGGAACTTTCGATTCGGTCAACCCCTCTTACACTCCCACCCTGGCGATGTCCGTGGCGCAGCCGCTGCTGCGTAACTTCGGATGGAACTTCGCAACGATTAGCGTGCGCCTGGCGGAATCGGCACAGCGCTCCGCGCAATGGAACTATGGTTCGTCGCTCAATGACTTTGTGGAACGGGTCGGCAACGACTATTGGAACCTGGTCGGATCGTACGAGAACCTCGAAGTGGCCAACTCAGCCTACAAGTTCAACGCCGACCTCGTGCGCGTGAACCGCATCAGCGTACAGGTCGGCACGCTCGCACCGATCGATTTGCAGGAAGCGCAATCCGCCGCTTCCACCGCCGAGGCCAACGTCTATGCTGCCGAAGCGGCTCTCAAGACCGCACAGGAGGCGCTGCGCCAGGACGCAATGCTGAATCCGGCTGGAACTTTCCTGCCTGAGAGCATCGAGCCGGCCGATCAGCCCAATCCCAGCGCCGACATCCACGATACGGAAGAGACCGCATTGGAAAAGATGGTCGAGTACAGTCCGTCGTTGGGCGGGTTGCGCGAGGCGATTCGGACGGCCTTGCTCCAGGTCAAGTACCAGGAGAACCAGGTCTTGCCGCAACTCAATCTGGGGGCGCAATTCGGTGTCACGGCGACCTCCGGAACCACCCCCTGCATCAGTCTCAATCCGAGTGTGGCAGGCACCGGCAACTGCACCGTAGCCAACGTTCCCCCGGCGCCGGGCAACGGGACCAAGTTGCCGTTCGGCGGCGTCTACGGTGATGCGCTCAACCGCATGCTCGACGCCCGGTTTTACAATTACGCCGCGGCAGTGACCTTCGAGATGCCGCTGGACAACGCCGCGGCCAAGGCGGCGCTCGCGCAAGCTCGGGTCAGCTACGAGCAGGCGCGCATGCAGTATCGCGCGGCGCTCTCCGAATCCGTGCTCGCGATCGAGAGCGCGCTGGCTAATGTTCACGCGGACGTCAAGCGGGTCGAGGCAACGCGCGACGCCGTCTTCTTCGCCGAAAAATCGCTGCGCGACGAACAGGTGCGCTTTCGCGTGGGCATGGCGACAACCCATGACCTGCTGCAGTTCCAGAGCGAACTCGTGACGGCTCAGGGTAACCAGGTTTCAGCCGATATCGATCTGGAAAACTCGCGTCTCGCAATGTGGCACGCCGAGGGTACGCTGCTGCGCCAATTCAACGTGGACTTCGAGGTCCAGGATCCCCACGTGTCGCCGTGGTACGCGAAGTTTTGAGTGTGACCCGATGCTTCTTGCCCGGCCCGGGAGAACTTCCTGATGGCGTACCTCTGGGTGGCGATCGGCGGCGCGCTCGGAAGCATGGCGCGTTACGGATGTAGCGGTCTGGTTTCGAGCCTGACGGGCAGCGCGCTTCCGTACGGCACCTTGCTCGTCAACGTTACTGGAGCGGCTCTGATCGGCCTTTTCGCGGGATTGAGCGTCCCCGAGGGCCGCGGGCTGATCCCGGTCTCGGGGCGCCTCTTCCTGATGACTGGCATCTGCGGCGGCTACACTACCTTTTCGACTTTCAGCCTCGAGACCCTCAACCTCATGAGTGACGGTGAATGGGGCTGGGCCATCGCCAACATGGTCGGCTCCGTCGCACTGTGCATGGTGGCGGTCTGGCTTGGCTTCGCCGCCGGCCTGGAGTTGAATCAGGTCAGGGGAGCATAGGCCAATGCAAATACCCAAGGACGCCGCGCTGCTGCGAATCTTTATCGGTGAATCCCAACGCTACCACGGTCATCCGTTGTACGAGGCGATCGTGATGAAGGCGCGCGAGATGCACATGGCGGGAGCGACTGTGTTGCGCGGTCCGATGGGCTACGGCAGGAGCAGCCGGCTCCATACCGCCAAGGTTTTGCGCCTTTCCGAAGACCTGCCGATCGTGGTCGAGATTGTCGACAGCCAGGAGAAGATCGACGAGCTTTTGCCGGCGCTCGACGGCATGATCGGCTCGGGATTGATTACCCTCGAAAAGGTACAGGTGCTCAAGTACGGCAACGGCCCGGTTGCGTAGGGTCTCGCCGCGCCGCTCAGTCGTAGACAATCTCGAGGTTGTCGAGAAATTCGACAAGTCGCTGCGCGCATTGCCGCACCGCCGTCAAGTCGCATGCGCGGGCCGCTTGCTCGACCGCGGCGCCGATGTCCGTAATCGCGCCGAATCCGTAACTGCCGCCTTCGCCTTTGATCTTGTGGCCAATGCTGACCAGCGTGCCGTAGTCACCGGCCTCCGCCGCCCTCATCATCGCCGCTGCGTCTTCGCGTTTGCGCGCAAGGAAACCCGGGACCAGGTCGCTCAAATCCCGATCGATGTGTACGACGACGCGGCTCAATGCTTCGTCTCCGCCGGCGCTGGTCCATGGCTCGATGCAGGCGGCGATGCCGTAGCCTTGAGTATCGCGTCGATTAAAGCGGCCTTGCGCACCGGCTTGGATACGTGGGCATCGCAGCCCGCTTCGAGGCTCCTGCGAACCGCCTCATCCAGTGCGGCGGCGGTGAGCGCGATTATTGGAACCGCAACCCGCCCGTGGCTGCGTTCCCATTCCCTGATCCTGCGCACCGCAGTGTAACCATCGACCACCGGCAACTGGAGATCCATCAGCACCAGGTCGAAAGAATCAGCGATCGCCCGTTCCATTGCGTCCTGCCCGTTCTCGGCAAATTCGAGGGTATAGGGATGCTGTTTCAGAAAAGCCTGGATGAGCAGCCGGTTGTCGATCGAATCTTCCGCAAGAAGAATACGCAAGGGACGCAGCGGACCTGACGGCGCCGCAGCTGTCTCGCCAGGTTCGGACCGTTCCCGCTCAACTTTGCGGATAGGCGAGAGCACGCCGGTAACTGTAGTCACCAGTTCCGAACGCTTGAGCGGCTTGATGACGTAACCACAACGATAGTTCGAGTCGAAGCCGATTTCCCGCATCCGCGCTAGCGCAGCAGTCAGGTCGTCGGACATCAGCATCAGCACCATCGCTTCGGAAGGCGCGGATTTTTCGCCATCGTCATCGCCAAGGAGCTTTTGCGCCAGGGTGATTCCGTCCATCCCCGGCATCCGCGCGTCGACGAGCACGACATCGTACGGATGGCCGCCAAGCCGAGCCCGCTCGACCTCGGCCAATGCGCGCGCGCCGTCAATCACTCCCATAACCTCGGCGCCATGCTCAGCCAACAATTCCGCGGCGATCACCCGGTTCGCCAGGGTATCATCGGCGATGAGCACGCGCTTCCCGCGCAGTAGCGGTTCACTTTCCCGCTGCGCACCCTCAGCGCTCACCGCCGCCTGCAGGTCGAACGGAACAACAATTGAAAAGGTGCTGCCTTTGCCGATTTCGCTTTCGACCTCGATCCGTCCCTTCATCAGCTCAACCAGGCGCTTGGCGATCGCGAGACCGAGCCCGCTTCCTCCGTACTTGCGCGCGGTCGATGACGTCGCTTGGGCAAATCCCGTAAAAATTGCGCCGCGCCGGTCGGCCGGAATCCCGATCCCCGTGTCAGCGACCGAGATGCGAAACGATCTCTGCCCCTCTTCGCGGCTGACACCGCCAGGGGGCGCGGGATTCGGCATAGTTTCGATCGTAACGACGATCTCGCCGCGCTCAGTGAACTTGATCGCATTGCCAAGCAGGTTGATCAGGATCTGGCGCAGCCGCATGGGATCGCCGATCAATGCCACCGGCACTCCTGGCATAATCCGGGCGGCCATCTCGAGCTTCTTCTCATGGGCCGACGTAGCCAGTGTTTCGAGGGCCTTCTCCACCAGATCGCGCAGGTCGAACTCGATCCGCTCGAGGCTGAGCCGACCGCTCTCGACACTGGCCAGATCAAGTACGCCGTTGACCAGCGCCAACAGCCCATTCCCGTTGGCCTGGATGGTCTCGACGAAATGGCGTTGCTCGAAACTGAGCGCGGTATCCGACAAGAGGTCGGCGCTTCCTAGAATCGCGTTCATCGGTGTGCGGATTTCGTGCGATATACTCAAAACAAACTCCGATTTTGCCTCAGACGCCGCCAAAGCATCCTCGCGCGCCGCAATCATTTCCGCCTCGACGCTCTTTGCGAGCGTGATATCGCGGGTAACCGAGACTACGCTGGGCTCGCCGTCAACTTCGACCACCGCGGCCGAGATTTGGGCCGGCAGCAGGCGCCCGTCTTTGGTGCGCACCTCCACTTCCATGTTGCG
>JASHZA010000256.1 GCA_030042765.1 Candidatus Binataceae bacterium
GGCAACTATAGCTTCATCCGCGGGATCGGACCGTTTTCCTCCGGCGTCATCGCCCGGCCCGGTTTCGAGATCGTTCACGCCGCGCTGAAGCCCTTCGTCCCGCTCGAACAGGGCTACGCTCTCGTCGACCGCCATCTCAAGGGACTCCGGCGCCCGCTCGCCGCGCTCTGCGGCTTCCATCTGCGGATTCCCAAGGCGCTTTCGCGCGAAGCCTTCGACGAGTTCAACAGACCGTATATCGAGCGGCTCCGCTCATGGGGCCTCGAGGTCGCCGGCGCCAACCCGGTGACGCGCACCAACGTCGCGCCCGAAGCCAGCCCGATCGCGGAACCGATGCTGGCCGGCTTCTTCTACACCGTTCCATCCGCCGCCGTCACCGCTACGTTTGTGGTTTCCGGCGTTCCCGAAATCCCCTCACGCGACGGCGGCGTCCAAATCGTCGCGCGTGGCGATACCTCGGTCGAAGGGATGCGCCAGAAGGCACAATGCGTGATGGATATCATCGCGGCGCGGATGGCCGAGATGCGCGTGGGATGGGACGACGCGACCGCGATCAATCTTTACACGGTCCACGACGCCTACCCGCTGATGAGAGAGGTTGTGCTTCCTGCGATCGGCCGCGCCGCCCACATCGGAATCACCTGGCACTTCTCCCGCCCACCCGTGACGGGATTGGAACTGGAAATCGACGTCCACTCCGCCCGGCAGGAAATGGTTTTGACGCCGTGAAGAGCGGGCTGGGGTCCCGCTTGTGTCGTGATCAGGCTTCCTCGAGCGGCGTCCAGCCTTCTTTGTTGGCTTTCTCGACCGCTGCGTCGTAGAGATTCCAGAACCGCTTGTTCTGGGACAGAGCGACTATCTCAAGGTCGGTCTCTTTGGTGATCGGCATCAGTACCGCGCAGGGCCGGCCGTTCCTGGTGATGATGACCGAGCCTTCGGTTGGAAGCTCGCTGACGATGCGGTTGAGTCGCGCCTTGACCTCTTTGATGTTTTCAACCTTCACAGCGCCCTCATCCCTTCCGTCTGCACTCCCCGCACAGCCCGTATAGCTCCAGCTTGTGCCGCTGTAGCGTCACGCCCATCTTCTGCGCGACCGCCTGCTGCATCCGCTCGAGCCCCTCGTCCTCGAACTCCACGATCTTCCCGCACTTCTCGCAGATGAAGTGGTCGTGATGCTGCTCGCCCGCCACCTCGTACCGCGCCTGCCCCTCGTCGAAATGCCGCTCCGAGAGCAGTTCGCAGTCCTTTAGCAGTTTCAGCGTACGGTAAATCGTCGCGTAGCCGACGTGCGGATTGATTTTCTTGACTTCGGCGTAGAGTTCCTCCGCGCTGATATGGCGGTGCAACTCGAAGAATACGCGCGCAATATCTTCGCGCGGCCCGGTCGATTTGAGGCCGCGTTCGCGCATCCGCGCATGGAACGTCTCCATCCGGTCCTGCATCTTGTTCCGGGGTCGACGCTCGGCCGGCGGCTGCTCGGCCGCGGCTATAGTTTCCTCGCGCGCCATTGAACCTGTTCGGCCGCCTTTCGTGAAAAACGACTCATGGGACTCTTGTCAGAGGCTCCCGCCGCTTTCCTCCCATCTTCTCACGGGCTCGGGACGAGGCAAGCGGAGCGAACCTGCCGGAAATATGCTGCCGGCCGCCCTACTCCGTCCCGGCCTGCAGAATCCGCCGGGCCGCGGGTGAAAGGTAGACCTCTTCGAGATTCCGCTCGCGCAGCGCCTCTGCCAGCACTTCGATTTGATCGTCGGCTGGCATGTCGCGGTCGAGAATAATCAGGTCCTTCTCGCGCAGCCGGCAGGCCCCGCCGCGCGCCCGGTATCCAACCTCCCGCAAGATCCGCTCGCGGCGGACCTCCAGCCCGATTCGCTTGGCCGCCTCCGCTAACTCATCCACCAACCGCAATAGCCGCGTTCCCTTGTTGTCGCTCATCGCTACCCGCGTTAAGTCTCCTGTCTTCACCCCTTGAGGCTCCGGCGCTAGGATGCTATCGCGGAACCCTGGACAAGGAGCCGCCCCCCATGATCAAACGGATCCTGGTCGGCATCGATTCCTCCGAGCATTCCCGGGTCGCCCAACGCTATGCGTTCTACCTCGCGCGCCGCCTGGGCGCTAACCTCATCGGTCTTCACGTGGTTGATATCGTATCGATCGAGGGCTCCTTTTTTCATGATATCTCAGGCTCGCTCGGACTTGAACCCTACCTCGATTATTCCACGCGGATGCGCGAGGTGCTGACCACCCGTGGGCACGCGATACTTGACGAATTCGCACAGGCCGCCCAGCGCGAGGGTATCGCCGCCGAGTCCACCCTCGACGTCGGTATCGTCGCCAACCAGATTTCCGAACGCGCCAAAAGCGCCGATATCACGATGATTGGGCACCGCGGCATCAATGAACGCTTTTCCACCGGCCTGCTTGGCTCGACCGCCGAAAGCGTAGCGCGCAAATGTCCGCGCCCACTCTTCGTCTCGCCGCAAAGTTTTCGCGAAATCCGCCGTCCCGTCCTGGCCTACGACGGCAGCGACCGGGCGGCCCGCGCGATGCGCGCGGCAGCCGAAATCAGCGCCCTGCTCTCCGTCCCGCTCGCCGTGATAACCGTGGCTCGAGACCTCAAACTCGGCAACAAAACCCTCGACGAGGCGCGCAGCTATCTGGAACCGTACGCGATCACCGCCGAGTTCAAGCTGGTTCCCGGCCACGCCCACGAGGGAATAATCGGCTTTCTCAAACACTACGACGCCGACCTCCTCTTCATTGGCGCGTACGGCCACAGCCGAATCATCGAGATGGTCCTCGGATCAAACACCGAGTATGTGATGCGCAACGCGTCCTGCCCGGTATTCCTCTCGCGCTAGACTTGCCACCCGGTTCAATCGACCATGAACAGCATGCTGACCAAGGCGCTCCTCGCCGGATTCGGCGAGATGGTCGCCTTCGCTGCGATCCTGTTCCTCACCGCCGGCACGATCGACTGGCCGGGCGCGTGGGCCTTCATCGTGATCATGCTCGTATTCATCGTCATCATCACCACGATGCTCGCGCGGCATGACCCCGAGTTGCTCAAGGAAAGAGTCCGGCTGCCGGTTCAGTCAGGCCAAAAGGCGTGGGACAAACTCCTGATGGGCGCGTTCACGCTGATCTTCATCGCCTGGCTGCCCCTGATGGGATTCGACGCGATGCGCTACCACTGGTCCCACGTGCCTGCCTGGCTTCAGTGCATCGGCGCCATCGGTCTCATCGTTTCGTTCTGCTTTTGCTATCTGGTCTTCCGCGAAAACGCGTACCTGGTGATGGTCGTGAAGATTCAGAAGGAACGCGGCCAGCACGTCGTCACCACGGGCCCCTACCGGTTCGTCCGCCACCCGCTGTATGCCAGCGTGCTGATTTTTTTCCCCTCGATCGCACTGCTGCTTGGTTCCTGGTGGGGGCTGGTCTGGGCCGCCCTTATGATGGCGCTGCTGGTCGAGCGAACCCGCCTCGAAGACGTCACCCTGATGAATGAACTGGAAGGCTACCCCGATTATGCGGCCAGAGTGCGCTTCCGCCTGGTCCCTGGAGTCTGGTAGGCCGCGGGACACATTCGCCCTTAGTTCGCCGGCTCGCCCCTGCGCTGCTCGACAAACCGCTGCAGCAGCAACCGCATCGTCTCCTTGGGCTGTATCCCCGTCAGCGGGAAATCTCCCAGGATGAACGTTGGGTAGCCAAGCGCGGAGAAGCGGTCCGCCTCCTCCTTGTTCTTGGCCACCCGCGATTCCATACGCCGCGTCACCAGATCGCCCTCGAAACGCTGGCGATCCATCCCCGCCGCCTCCGCGATCGTCCCCAGCACGCGGACGTCCGCGATATTCCGCCCCTGCTCGAACGCCGCGCGAAACACTCCGTCATGGTACGGCGTGAATCGCATCGCCTCCCGCGCCAGTTCGGATCCCATCAACGCCGCCTCTGAATCGATCCACCGCTCCGGCGGCTTGACCCGGATGCCGGTCTCCGCGATCACGTTCATCACCTTCGTCCGCTCGACCGGCCCGAGCGCGTTTCCGGGGCGGCTCCGATTGTCGCGCAACCGAATCGGTACGCCTTTCCATAGCGCCTCGAAACCCACTTCGGCTTCAAGTTCGCGCACGATCCGCCACGCGACGTAACATAACGTCGAGGCGTAATCGAAATATATAGGGATCAAAATAGCTCTCATGGGCAGGGTGAAATATTTCACCACCCCCTCGCCGGCGCCATCCAGCGCCAAATCCTCTCCGCGCTTGCGCACATTCGGTCCAGCCAGCATTCTGGTCCGATGGACTCCAAGCGCCGCCCCGTTCTCAAACTAGGCATCGTCGACGTCGGAGTCGAGACCGCCTCGTTGCCCAACGGCGTCACCGTTGACCTCGCGATCATCCGCCATCCCGGCGCTGCCGCCGTCGTTGCCCTTGATGCCGACGGCACGATTACGCTGCTCACGCAGTACCGTCACGCGGTCGGCGGCTGGATTCGCGAAATCCCGGCCGGATGCCGCAACGGCGACGAAACTGCACGCGAATGCGGCGAGCGTGAACTGCGCGAAGAGGCTGGACTGCTCGCCCGCCGCTGGGACCATCTGGGTTCGATCGTCACCATCCCGAGCTTTTGCAATGAACGGATCGAACTGTTCCTCGCGCGCGATCTCTCGCCCGCTCCGCGCGAACTCGATCATGACGAGGTAATCCAGGTCGAGCGCGTCGAATTCGGCGACGCGCTTGCGATGGTGCGCCGCGGCGAGATCATCGACGCGAAGACGATTGTCGCGCTTCATCATGCGCAATCGCTGCTGCGGGATGGCGGCCTCGCGCTCACGAACAAGTGACGAGAATTTTTCCGAAGCTGCCGCGGTCGGCAGCCAGCGCCTCGAACGCCTTCTGAATGTCGTCGAGCTGGTAGCGCGCCGAAATCATCGGCCGCACGTCCAGCTTGCGGCCGGCGACCATGGTTACTGCGCGGCTGAAATCGATGTCATTGGCCCAAAAGCTCGCGATCAGATCGACCTCGTTCCCGACGAGGCGGTTGGCCCGGAGCTCCAGCTTGCGCCCTTCGTACACCGCCACCATCACGATCCTTCCCTGCTTGCGCACCAGATGTTGCGCCTGGTCGAACGCCGCAGCGCTGCCCGACGCCTCGAAGACGATATCCGCCCCGCGCGATTCGGTCAGCTCCATTATCGGACCCTCGACCTCGTCGCTGGGGTCCAGCGCCAAATCTGCGCCCATCCGCAGCGCCAGCTCTCTCCGCCTCGCGCCCGGCTCGACCACCGCGATTCGATCCGCCCCGGCCAACCGCGCCAGCGCCGTGACCAGCAATCCAATCGGACCCGCGCCCATCACCAGCACACGTTGCCCAATCGTCAGGCCGGAACGGCGAATAGCGTGACACGCAACTGAAGCAGGCTCGATCAGCGCCGCTTCGTCATCCGGCGTCTCGGCTGGCACCACGAACATCTGCCGCGCCGGCGCGGTGATGTACTCGGCGAAGGAGCCGTTACGCTCCGCAACCGCCATCGCTCTAAAGTCACACAAGGTGAAGTCGCCGCGGCGGCAGTATTCGCAGTTGCCGCAACCCGTGTAGATTATTCCGACCGCCTTGTCGCCTCTTTCGAAACCGCGCGCCTCAGCGCCGACGTCGACTACCTCGCCGCAGAATTCGTGACCCAACACCGCAGGCATCGGGATCGCCAGGGGTCCCGCGACAAACTCATGCAGGTCGCTGCCACAGATACCGCTTACCCTGACGCGAAGCCGCAGGTCCGACGGCTTGAGCGATGGCTCAGGATAGGCGTGGTCGAGATCGATTTGGCCGCGGGCTTTCAAAACCGCTGCACGCATCTGCACTGGCTCCAGGCGACGATAAAGATTGCTCCGGATCATAGCAGGATGTTGCAGAATCGAAACACCGGAAGCTGCTGCGCTTCAATCCTCGGCCCAAGCCGATGCGGCCTCGGTGCTGCAATCAGCCCCGAAAGATCCGCAACCGCAAATTGTTAGTGGGATCCTAACGTCTCCCGACGATCCCGACCTGTGGCAGGCTATTCGATGGTTACTTCATCCGGGAAAAGAAACGTGGTGCTACCATCGTCGAATTGCACCAAGAACATGCGCCGACCAAGATTATTCAGTTGACGCAAGATAACCGGCTTCTCATTGAAGCGTGCACGACCCTGTTGATCTCGTACTGGACGAAGCAAACTACAGTGCCGCCCCACCACAGCATCCAGGTTCATGGTTTCCATAATTATCTCCGTACCGCCTGAGCATAAATCGGAACCGATCAACCTCCATCCCCTGGCTAATATCCTAGCAAATCGCAGACCTAATGTTAGGTGGCTTTTGATTGGCCACCATTTGATATCTTCGCTGTAATTATTCAGTACTTACGAGTGCGATTAGACCTCCAAATCCGGCCTCTCTCCGCTTCTCGTTTTGCGATTTTCGCCGAAATTCCACGAAAAAGGTTGATCTATCGACCAAATCCGGTCAGGTAGAGAACCAACACTTAACCGCCGCGTCACCCGAAAAGTGCTTCATTTCACGACATTTTTCGGACGGCAAAGGTTGGACGCTTATGACCACACTTTACCCGCAGGTGATGGGCCGCGAGGCGATGGTCGCGACGGAACACTACCTCTCCGCCTCGGCTGGCGCCCGTATGTTCGCCCGAGGCGGCAACGCCATCGATGCCGCCGTCGCCGCCACGCTCGTCGAGGGTGTCGTCAATCCACACATGCACACGATCGGTGGCGAAGCGCCTATGCTCATTTATTTGGCAGGCGCTCAACGCGTAGTCGCCGTCAACGGCAACAAAACTGCCCCCGCGCGCGCCACTATCGACTTCTACCGCTCGCGCGGACTCGACCTGATCCCCGCCGAGGGACTCCTGGCTGCCGGTGTTCCCGCCGCCTTCGACGCCCTTGCCGCGGCGCTCGCCCGCTTCGGCTCGATGACGCTCGCCGAAGTCGCTGCGCCCGCACTCGCGCTCTGCGAGGACGGGATGCCGATGCACGCCGGGCTCAGCGGCCACGGCGAAACGCCCAAGGATTTGTCCGGTCTCATCGGGATGGCGTCGATTCGAGCCAATCGCAGGAAATTTCTCGATAAGTGGCCCACCAGCGCTGCGCTCTATATGCCCGGTGGCGAGGTGCCCCGTCCGGGAGACATCATCAGGAATCCTGCCTTGTCGAACTTTTTTCACCGCCTGCTCGACGCCGAGGCCGCCGCAAAAAGCCGCGGCCGCGAAGCTGCGATCGACGCGGCGCGCGATCGCTTCTATCGCGGCGACATCGCCCGCGAAATCGTCAAATGGTCAGATGCCAACGGCGGTCTCCTGCAGGACAGCGACCTTGCCGGATTCGCCACCAAGTTCGAAGAATCGGTCACCGCCGACTATCACGGCGTGACCGTTCACAAATGCCAGCCGTGGTCGCAGGGTCCCGTCTTTCTCCAGCAACTGCGGCTTCTCGAGGGTTTCGATCTGCGCGCGATGGGTCACAACTCCGCGGACTATATCCACTGCCTGGTCGAGGCCGCCAAGCTCGCCTTTGCCGATCGCGAGGCCTACTACGCCGATCCCGAATTCACACAGGTGCCGCTCGAGGGGCTGCTCTCGCGCAAATACGCCGACCTTCGCCGCGCGCTCATCGATCCCGCTCGCGCTTCGATGGATCTGCGGCCCGGCGATCCGCTCGCGATGCGCGCGCTGCTCGACGAAAAAGCGCAAGCCCGTTCATGGGGCCGCGGCACGATACACGTCACTGCAGCGGACGGCCGCGGCAACATGGTGGCATGCACCGCGAGCGGCGGATGGATTCCCAGCTCGCCCGTGATCGACTCCCTCGGATTTCCGCTCGGCACCCGCCTCCAAACGTTCCATCTCGATGATCGTCACCCCAACGCGCTTCGTCCGGGCAAGCGTCCGCGAACGACCCTCACCCCTTCGATCGCGACGCGGGCCGGCGCACCGTTCCTCTCTTTCGGCACGCCCGGCGGCGATCAACAGGATCAATGGACACTGCAATTCTTCCTCAATCTCGTCGATTTCGGGATGGACGTGCAGGAGGCGATCGAAGCGCCCCGCTTCTCCACTGCGCATTACGTCAACACCTTTTATCCGCACAACTTCAACCAGGGCGTCCTGCGGATCGAAGAGCGCGTCGACGAAAAGGTGCGCACCGATCTGGCCAACCGCGGTCATCGCCTCGAAGTGCGTCCACCCTGGTGCGAAGGCCATGTGCTCGCCATCCGCTTCGACCCCGCCGGCCGTCTCCTGACTGGCGGCGCCGACCCACGCGGACAACTCGCGGTCGTGATGGCGGCCCAGGCAATCGGATGGTAGCGACGTCTTGCCACATGCAGGACCGTTCGTGCCGGCAGTAAAAGGCGTCTTCGCCCACATATGCCGTTATGCTAAAGAATTCGGGAGCGGAGGCGGCGTGGCGTGGTTTGGAACCTTACAATTCAGTAACGCTACACCAAAATTGCCGGAACGCTACCGGAAAGAGGCAGCCCGCGAGCGTCCTTAGAATATAAAGATAGATTAAGCTATCTATATGGTGCTCTATCGCGGGCACAGAACCTGCTGCGGCTGATGGAGGAATTGGGATGCGGAAAAGAACCAAATTAGCACTTAATGGTCTGGTGGCGGCTGTGATGCTCGTCGTGATGGCGGGATGTTCGGGACAGCCGCTCAGCACCCGCGAAAAAGGAACCCTGATCGGTGGTGGCGTGGGAGCCGCTACCGGCGCGATAATTGGCGCTGCTGTTGGTGCTCCGGGAATCGGCGCCGCGATCGGTGGCGGAATCGGCGCTGTCGGTGGCGCTCTCGTCGGCAACGAAATGCAGAACCAGGAAGTCAGTCAGCAGCAGACGCAGAACCAACTCCAGTCCCAGCAGCAGGAAATCGAACAGCAGCGCCAACAGATCCAGCAGATGAAGCAGCAACAGGAAACCGAATAGCCGGGTAGCTAATCGGAGGGAGGTATTTTCTATGCGCAGCGGTCAGATTGCGACCATCGCACTTGCACTGGCGGCCCTGTTTCTGGTTG
>JASHZA010000257.1 GCA_030042765.1 Candidatus Binataceae bacterium
TTATCCCGCTGGTGTCGAGGTTCTTGAGTGCCTCCTCGCCGACGTTGGGAATATCGCGGGTGATGTCTTCCGGCCCGAGTTTGGTGTCACGGGCGATACATTCGAATTCCTCGATATGGACCGAGGTGAAAAGGTCGTCCTTGACGACGCGTTCGGAAATCAGGATCGAGTCCTCGAAGTTGTACCCCCCCCATGGCATGAAGGCGACCAGCACGTTGCGCCCCAGCGCCAACTCGCCCATGTCGGTCGACGGTCCGTCGGCCAGCACATCACCCGCTTTGACCCGTTCGCCCTTGACCACGATGGGGCGCTGGTTAATGCACGTATTCTGGTTGGAGCGCTGGTACTTGACCAGGTTATAGATATCCACGCCGGCGTCGCGCGCGTCGCGGCTTGGCCGATCGGCGCGCACCACAATTCGCTCCGCATCGACGCTCTCGACGATCCCGTCGCGCCGCGCAATCGTAGTCACACCGGAGTCGCGACCGACCGTGCGCTCGAGTCCGGTGCCAACCAGAGGCGCCACGGTCTTGAGCAGGGGGACCGCCTGGCGCTGCATGTTCGATCCCATCAGCGCGCGGTTGGCGTCATCGTTCTCGAGAAACGGAATGAGCGAGGCCGCCACCGACACCAGCTGGTTAGGCGACACGTCCATGTAGTCGACGTCCTCGGAGCGCGCCACCGTGAACTCGCCGCTCTCACGCGCCGAGACCAGCTCACTGGTGAAACGGCCATGCTGATCCAGTGGCGCGTTGGCCTGCGCGATCACCTTGTCCTCTTCGCCCAGCGCCGAGAGGTAGACAATGCGGTCGGTGACACGCCCGTTTTCGACTTCGCGGTAGGGCGTTTCGATAAAGCCGTATTCGTTCACCCGCGCGTAGGTCGAGAGCGCCGCGATGAGCCCGATATTGGGTCCTTCCGGCGTCTCGATCGGGCAGACGCGTCCGTAATGCGTCGGATGGACGTCGCGCACCTCGAAACCGGCGCGCTCACGCGTAAGCCCGCCGGGGCCCAGCGCCGACAGCCGCCGCTTATGCGCGATTTCCGACAGCGGATTGGTCTGGTCCATGAACTGCGAAAGCTGCGAGGAGCCGAAGAACTCCTTGATCACCGCCGACGCCGGTTTGTAGTTTACCAGCTCCTGCGGCATCAGGGTCTCGATATCCTGAAGACTCATTCGTTCCTTGATCGCGCGCTCCATCCGCACCAGGCCGATACGGAACTGGTTCTCGACCAGCTCGCCGACGGCGCGCACGCGGCGGTTTCCCAGATGGTCGATATCGTCGACCTGACGATCCGGCGCGCCATTCTTGAGCTCGATCAGGTAGCGGACGACTTCCAAAATGTCTTCGCGCCGCAGCGTTCCCTGTTCCAGCGGCACGCGCTGAGGATCCTTGAACAGCTTATGATTCAGCTTTAGCCGCCCCACCTTCGAGAGGTCGTAGCGCTCGGGGTTGAAGAACAGGTTGTTAAAGAAGGCGGTGGCGGTCTGCGGCGTCGGGGGATCGCCAGGGCGCAGGCGCCGATAAATCTCGATTATCGCCTCCTCGGGCGTGGACAGCTTATCCAGCGCGAGCGTCAGGCGCAGCGGCCCGCCGCTCGGTTGGTCCTCGCTGTAGAGCACCTCGATCTTCCTGACCGCATGCGCCTTGAGCTTCTCGACCGTCTCCTCGCTCAGCTCTTCGTTGCATTGGACCAGCACTTCGCCGGTGGTCGAGTCGGCGATATCGTGGGCGGAGATGCGCCCGATCACATCTTCGAGCGCGATGGGGATTTCACTGACCTTGGCCGCCTCAAGCTGCCGCACGATAGCCTTGTTGAACTTGCGCCCCTCGCGCGCAATTACCTCGCCTGTCTTCGGGTCGCGAACTTCGCGCGTTACCCTCTCCCCGAGCAGATGATCGGGCACAAACGCCTTGGTGAGCTGCTTGTCGCCAAGGTTTATGGTGTCCCTCTTGTAGTAATAATTGAGCAGGTCCTCGGTCGTGAGACCCAGCGCGCGCAGCGGTACCGTCGCCGGAAACTTGCGGCGGCGATCGATCCGGACGTAGAGCACGTCGCGCGGGTCGAACTCGAAATCGATCCAGCTCCCCCGGTATGGAATTATCCGCGCCGAGTACAGGAGTTTGCCCGTCGAATGCGTCCGGCCCTTGTCGTGTTCGAAAAAAACCCCGGGCGACCGGTGCAACTGCGAGACGATCACGCGCTCGGTGCCGTTGACCATGAAAGTCCCGTTGCCAGTCATCAAGGGGATTTCGCCGAAGTAAACCTCCTGCTCCTTGACATTCTTGATCGAGCGGCGCCCGCCCTCGACATCCCAGATGACCAGTTGAATCTTGACCTTGAGCGGCGCGGCGTAGGTCATTCCGCGCTGATGGCATTCCTCGACGTCGTACTTGGGCTGGCCAAGCTCGTAGCTCACAAACTCGAGGGAGGCGGTTTCGTTGAAGTCCTTGATCGGAAAAACCGATTTGAAAACCGCCTGTAGCCCGGTATCGGTACGTTGCTCGACCGCCACGCCCGCTTGCAGGAATTCGTCGTACGACCGCTTCTGGATCTCGATTAGATTGGGGATATCAATGATCTTCTTGATCTTGCCGAAGGATCGCCGAAGGCGAAGATTACTCGTGACCTGCGACTGAGCCATTGACTACCTCTCGCGGCGAACGCCTCGGCGGCGCCGCACCGTCAAGCAATCAGAATCGAAAGGCGCGCCGCATCCCGCCGCGCGCCCATCTTGCCTTCCAACCATTTTTTCACGACGCATCGCCGCGAACACGGAAATCCCGCATTCGCCACCACCAACCACGATTTGCCGCCGGAACCTGTGTGTCAAAAACCCGCCGGCTCCTACTTCAACTCGACCGCGCCCCCAACTTCTTCGAGTTTCTTTTTGATCTCCTCGGCTTCGGCCTTGGCGATGCCTTCCTTAACCGCCTTCGGTGCACCGTCGACCAGGTCCTTGGCCTCTTTGAGGCCGAGTCCGGTAAGTTCGCGCACTACCTTGATAACCTGGATCTTTTTGTCACCAGCAGCAGTCAACATCACGGTGAATTCGTCTTTTTCCGGCGCCGCCGCCGCCGCGCCACCCGCAGTCGGAGCCGCAGCCGCCATCGCCACCGGGGCCGCCGCCGACACGCCGAGTTCCTGTTCCAGCTCTTTAACCAAAGCTGCGGCCTCGATCAGGCTCAGATTCTTGAGATACTCCTTTACCTGATCGCGGTTTAGTGCTGCTGCTTCTGACATTTGCCTCTAGCTCCTTGTCCTTCACGGCTGTGGGCGAGACGTGTGAGCCCCTTGAGCCGAATACTTGTCCTAATGACTGCCGAAAGCTCCCGTTTCCGAATCCTCGTTGAATGGCTGGCGTGACGTCAGACCTGCTCCGTCGAGACCGGTGCCGGCGCCGCGGCACCAACTTTCTTGCCGATTGCGTCGACTACTCGCGCCATCGCTGAGCCCGGCTCGTTCAGAAGCCGCGCCAGTCGTGTCGCCGGCGCCTGCAGGAGTCCGAGCAATTGCGCGAAGATCACTTCGCGCGGCGGCAGCGCCGCCATAGCCGAAATCTCCTCTGCGGTGAGCGGCTTCCCTTCGAGCACACCCCCGCGCAGCTTAAACTTGTCGCCGAAGTCCTTGAAGGAGATTACCGTCTTGGCTAGTTCGATCGGGTCCGCGTAGCTGACGATAAGCCCGACCGGACCGCCGAGCTGCTCCTCTAGCGCCGAGAATTTGGTGTCTTTGAGCGCACGACGCAACAGAGTGTTTTTCGCCACCCGGAATTCCCCACGCGCTGCGCGGATTCGCCGGCGCATATCGTCCGATTCTCCTGCGGTCATCCCCTTGTATTCCGAAACCAGCGCGATACTCGCCCGGCTGAAATTTTCCGCCAGCCGCGCAACCATCGCGCCTTTCTGTTCTTTTCTCATTGCAAGCTCACTAAGCCCCAAATGCTCGTTCAGGCGGCCGCCGCAACGGTCCGCGCGGCGCTCGCGGTGTCGACTTTCACCCCAGGGCCCATCGTCGAGGAAACCGCCACGCCCTTGACGTAATTGCCCTTGGCAGTCGAGGGCTTCGAACGGAGTATCGCCGCCAGCAGCGCATGGGCATTCTCCGCCAGCTTCGCTTCTCCGAAACTGACCTTGCCAATCCGGGCATGCACTACCCCGGCCTTGTCTACACGGTAGTCAACCTTCCCCGCTTTGACTTCCTGCACCGCCTTGGTCACCTCGAAGGTAACGGTGCCGACACGCGGATTGGGCATCAAGCCGCGAGGTCCCAGAATCTTTCCGATCCGGCCAACCGCTCCCATGATATCGGGCGTCGCGATCACGCGGTCGAAGTCGAGCCAGTTCTCTTCCTGGATCCTCTTGATCAGGTCCTCACTACCGACAAAGTCCGCGCCCGCCTCGCGCGCTTCGCGCTCCTTTTCGCCCTTGGCCAGCACCAGTACGCGCGGCACCTTACCCGTGCCGTTAGGCAACACGACCGTGCCCCGTACGTTCTGATCGGCCTGGCGGGGATCGACGCCAAGCCGCACCGCCATCTCGACCGTTTCGTCGAACTTCGCCACCTTGTTTGCGACCACCAGCTTGAGCGCTTCTTCGAGCCCGTAGCGCTTTTGCCGGTCCACGTTCTTCGCGGCTTCTTTGTATTTCTTGCCTGCCATGGCGGCTCTCGCCCTATTCGGTAACGTCCAGTCCCATCGAACGAGCCGTACCCTCGACGGTCCGGATCGCTGCTTCGAGATCTTTCGCCGTCAGGTCCTTGACCTTGGTCTTGGCGATTTCTTCCACCTGCTTCTTCGAGACTTTGCCGACTTTGTTCTTGTTCGGCGTCGGCGATCCCTTTTCCACCCCGGCCGCCTTCAATAGCAGAACCGAAGCCGGGGGACTTTTGGTTACAAAAGTAAACGAACGGTCTGCGTAGACCGTCACGATCACCGGAATGGTCAACCCCTGCATGGCCTGGGTCTGCGCGTTGAACGCCTTGCAGAACTCCATAATATTCACGCCGCGCTGTCCGAGCGCCGGACCCACCGGCGGAGAGGGATTAGCCGCCCCTGCGGGAATCTGAAGCTTTATCTGTCCCGTAACCTTTTTAGCCATCGCTCTTGCCGTTCGCGCAACTTAAAACCGCCGCTGGACGGAACTCCCGTATTCGGAAGACCCGGGTGGATCGGCCGCCGAAATTACGACTTCTCTACCTGCACAAAATCCAGTTCGACCGGAGTGGCGCGGCCGAAGATCGAGATGAGCACTCGAACCTTCCCCTTTTCCGGGCGGACTTCCTCGACGGTGCCGTTGAAATCCTGGAAGGGTCCGTCGATTACTTTTATCGCTTCGCCGACCTCGAATAGGACCTTGGGCTTGGGCCGCAAGGCCCCCTCCTCCATCTGCGCCTTTATTGCCAGAACTTCCGACTCGGACACCTCCGGCGGCGTCGTCGAATGACCGACGAACCCGGTTATCTTGGGTGTTTCCTTGACGACGTGCCAAGTCTCGTCGTCCAACTCCATGTTGACAAAGATGTAACCCGGAAAGAATTTGCGGCTCGAGACTCTGCGCTGCCCGCCTTTGCCCAACTCCTGCACCCGCTCGACCGGCACCACGATGTCACCGATCTTGTGCTCCATCTTAAGCGCGCGCACCCGCTCCTCAAGGGCAGCCTTAGCCTTTTGCTCGTAGCCAGAGTAGGTATGAACCACATACCATCTCTTGCCTGATGAACTCCCGGTCTCCGCAGTCGCTGCTTCTGCCATTTGCGGCCCTTTGCCCTAAAACCCCGGACTTACGACGCTCCTACTTGCCCTCTCCTCCAGTCTGGCCTACTGGGTGATCAACCAGTGTACCCCCCGTGTCGCCGCCATATCAGTCAGGCCCAGCCATAAGGACAGTACGATCGACAGGACCACAACCACCACCGTCGCCTGCGCCGTTTCGCGCGCCGACGGGAAATGGACTTTGGACAGCTCGGTCCAGGATTCCTGGACAAAACTGACGGCCTGATCGAGGTAACTCTTTAGATTATCCACTTTTATATGCCTTTACAAGCGCTCGATTTTTGCGGGTCAGGCAGGATTCGAACCTGCAACCCCCGGATTTGGAGTCCGATGCTCTGCCAATTAGAGCTACTGACCCTTCTCGGACCGATTGACCGATCACCGCGTTTTGGCCGCCGGGACCCAGCCCCCTGTCCTTCAGACCTTACTCTCTTTGTGCTGCGTGTGGCTGCGACAACTCGGGCAGAATTTCTTAATCGTGAATTTGTCGGTTTGGCGCTTCTTGTTCTTGGTGGTCGTGTAATTGCGCCGTTTACAGCTGTCGCATTGAAGTCCTATCAAGTCTCTCATTATCTTTTCCCGCTACCGTCCTAGCGCTGAATCCTCAAAGCCCACGATGGGAATCGGACCCATGACCTCTTCCTTACCAAGGAAGTGCTCTACCGACTGAGCTACGTGGGCATATCTCCCTCTTTCACTTATAAGTAAACCAGTGTTTTGGAGCGGGAAACGGGATTCGAACCCGCGACCCCGAGCTTGGAAGGCTCGCGCTCTACCAACTGAGCTATTCCCGCTCTCCTTCAGACCGCCTAAATTGGTGGAGAGGGGAGGATTCGAACCTCCGAAGGCATTAGCCGGCAGATTTACAGTCTGCTCCCTTTGGCCGCTCGGGAACCTCTCCTCGTTCGTGACCGCCTCCGTTTGGCCGCAGATAGCCGATGGCGAGAATCGAACTCGCAGCCTACTGATTACAAATCAGTTGCTCTACCGTTGAGCTACATCGGCCTAGCAAAATACTCTAATTATGCCCCAGATCATCAGGTGTCAAGAAACCTCGCCGTTCGGGTAGGCTTCTTGCTTCACGGGCTCGAACCCGCGCCGTCGGGCAAGGTCGAACAATGCGACCGCCGACGCCACTGACACGTTGAGAGAAGCAACTCGGCCGTACATCGGGATATTCACGACGAAGTCCACCGTCTTCTTCACGAGGTCGCGCACCCCCTTGCCCTCGGCACCTACGACCAGCGCCAGCCGCCGGCTTGCGTCAAGCTCGTAAAGCGAGACTTCTCCGTCGGGGGCCAGGGCGGCGGTCCAATATCCTTCAGCCTTGAGCGCCTCCAGCGTCTGCGCCACATTGCCGCAACGCGCCACTTTCAGATGTACCCATGCCCCCGCGGATGCCTTAACCGCGGCGGGAGTGATCGGCGACGTACGATCGCGCGCCAGTATTACCGCCCGCACTCCGGCACATTCGGCGGACCGCAGAATCGCTCCCAGGTTGCGCGGGTCGGTCACTCCATCGATTAGGATCAAAGGATCGGGTTTCTGTTCGAGAACATCCTCGAGGGGTACGTATGTGTACTCCCGAATCGCAGCGACGATCCCCTGATGGCGTCCCTCGGACCCGGCCATTCGACCCATCGCGTCGTCGCCGGCGCTGACTATCTGTCCACCGCTTTCGCGCACGGCGTCGATTTCCCCGCTGAAACGGCCGAGCATCCCGGCCTTGATGTAGAGCGTCCGAATCGAACCCGGAGACGCCGCTATCAATTCGCGCACCGGCTCGACGCCGAAGATAATCTCCCCTCGCGACCCGTGCTCTTCCTGCCGCCCGTGCTGCCGTGGCTGGCCTTGATGCTGACGGTGCGGATGAACGCCCAGTGCCGTCTTGCCATGCGGAGCACCCGGAGGTAGCGCAGACTGCGGCGGCGAGGAGTGGGAGCGATGATGCCGGGGACGGCGATTTCTCATTGCACGCAATCATAACGCGTCCGCGCCGATCCGCGAACTGGCGCTGCGATGCTTATTCACAGACGAGTCCGCGAGACGCCGCTTCACGATCCTCGCTGACTGAGCCCGAGCCTTTTTCCTTTTTCAGAATTGAAAAACTCGGCGAGGAGTCTACACTGATGAAACGGCGCCGCTGCGCTCGCTTGCTGTGCGCATACCGGGAATCACAATTATCGATCGCTACGTTGCGCAGGAGGTTGTCGCTCCCTTCGCGCTGGGGGTTCTGCTGCTGACCTTCGCTCTGGTCACTGGACGCCTGCTGCGACTCACGGAGATGGTCGTCAATCACGGCGTATCCCTCGGCGATGTCGCCTTACTTATCGGCTTTGTCATGCCGGCTTTCCTCGAATTGACTTTCCCGATGGCAGTGCTGCTCGGGGTTTTGATCGGTTTTGGCCGGATGTCCGGCGACCGGGAGTTGATCGCCGCGCGAGCTTGCGGTGTCAGCCTTTACCGGCTGACCATACCGGTGATGGGAGTCGCGCTGGTGGTCTACGCGCTCTCGAGTTGGTTTGCCTTCACTGTGCGCCCGTGGGCCAATTCTCATCTGCGTGAAGAAATTTTTGAATTGACCCGGACCCGATCGACGGCCGGACTCAAGGAGAAGGTCTTTAACCGCAATTTCCCCGGACTGGTGGTGTACGTTGAACATGTCTCAACCGCCGACGACACTTTGCACAGCGTGATGATCTCGGACGCGCGCGATCCCGATCAGCAGAACACGATAATCGCCCGCAGCGGCATCGTGGTTCCCGACCGTTCCCATAAGGCGATCACCCTACGCCTCTTCGACGGTTCCATTTTCGGTGCGGAGGCGCGTAACAACACTTCACACGTCACCAGCTTCCATATATACGATCTCAACGTGCAACCGGAGGAGGAACTCGGCGCCGGCGATATTGATCCGGAGGAAATGAGCCTGCCGGACCTCCGCTCGGCAATCGCGCAGGCCCGCGCGTCGGGTAAACCCGACTACGACGCCGAAACTGAACTTGCGAGCAAGTTCACCCTGCCGTTTACGACTATGCTGTTCGCCCTGCTGGGTGTATCGCTCGGCCTCAAGCCGGCCCGTGGCGGCCAGTCGGAGCGCTTCGGCGTCGCGATCGCGCTGTTCTTCCTCTACTACTCGCTGATGCGCGCTGGCGAGGCGCTCGCGCAGCGCGGACTTCTCTATTCGTTCGTGGCGATGAGCATCCCAGACCTGGTCTTCGCGGTGCTCGCGATCGTCCTCTTCGTGCGCAGCGCCACTGACCGCGCCGATCAGGGACGGGGCGCCGGCGACTTCCTGTGGGATTGGATCGAACGTTACGAGCGCCAACGAGAGCCGGCATGAGCGCACGCGCCCGGCTTTCGCCCACGCTCGACCGCTTCCTCGGCGGGCAATTCTTCGGCCCGTTTTTAATCTGCTTGGGTGCTTTCACCATCGCCTATCTGATCGGCGACATGTTCGATCGCTTCAACGACCTGATCCATTACGGCGGCTTCGGCGCGATCGGCCTCGAATACTTCGCGCTCAAGATTCCGCTGATCGTCTCGCAACTGCTGCCGGTCGCTTGTCTCGCCGGCGTGCTGCTCGGCTTTGCGCTGCTCAACCGCTCGGGCGAAGTATTGGCTTGTCAGCAGTTGGGGATCAGCCGGCTCGAAATGGCCCTGCCGGTGCTGGTCGTCGCCTCGGTAATCGCTGTCTTTAACTTCGCCTTGAACGAGACCGTGGTACCGTTCGCGACGCGTCAAGCCCGCTACTTGTATGAGGTCGAGCTCAAAAAGCGTGAGCTCAAGGGCGTCTTCGCCAACCAGCGCATCTGGGTACGCGTCCGCAGCGGGTTTCTCAGCGCCGACCGCTACGATGCGCCGACCCGCAGTTTGCGCGGAGTCACGCTCTATGAGCTCGGCCCGGACTTCAGCCTGCGCAACATCGTGCATGCCCGGAGGGCAAGCTGGAACGGCGAGTCCTGGACCCCCGATGCCTCTGC
>JASHZA010000258.1 GCA_030042765.1 Candidatus Binataceae bacterium
TAGCGGAACACCTGTCCGCGCGCGCAGGGACGAGACCGCGCGAAACGATGACCGCCAGCAAATTTCACTTCACTCCCGATCGCATCACGCTCAACAAGGGGCAGCCGGTGAAGGATTCTATTGACTAGTTCCGATCGGGTGGAAGGTTTCATGATCGAGAGTTTGGGATCGACACCGATGTGGTGCCGGGTTAGACGAACGAGCGAGTCCACGATTACGTCGAAGGCCGCGGGAACCTACAAGAAGATCCGCGACCAGTACTGTGGCCTCGGACGCGGGTTCATGAAGATGGACGGTCGTGATTGAGTAGAGCGAAATCCGCTTTTCGCTGTGTTACGAACACGCCACCGAGCGAGTTTGCGCCGGGAGTGGATTGGGGGCAAGATCTTCAAGCGGCAGCGCGGTAGCAGGAATTCAACCTGGCGGAGTGTCTCGCCAGTGGAATCCCAGAATTCACAGACCCAACAGCCTTTCCTCCGGCAGTGGCGTCGAAGTTTTCGACGTTACATCCGAGGCCACACCGCAGACGACCTGATTATCCACGCGCTCGTCATGCTGGTCGTGATCGCAGCCATTTACTACCTGGTGTGAGTCCGTCTCCTCATATTCCGCCGGCGCATCTACGCGGAAGCCAGAAGAGGGCGGTTCCGCTTGCGGATTATTCGCTCAGTGAAGTTCTCAGCAGACCGCACGAACGGAAAGTCGGGATTGATCCAACGACGGTGCCTGTTTGCGCAGGCCTCTTGACGGCGAATAATATCGACGCGTGAAAATCTTCGAATCAGGCGGGACCCCCTAAGCGGGCCCTCACTCAGAGAGGCAAGCTCAGATGACGCACGAACTCACGGCAGTTGACGAGAAAAACCGCTGGCGGCTCGAAACCCCCGGTCACGACGGATGGGAGCGCACCGCACGCCCCGACGATTCCAAACGCTATCTTATGCTCTCCGCCGATTGCCACTGCAACGAGCCCGGCGGGCTCTGGTGGCAGCGCATCGACAAGAAATTTCAGCATCGCCTGCCCCACATCGAGGTTGACGAGAAGGGCGAGAAGTGGATGGTGGTCGAGGGTTATCAGCGCTCGCGGATGCGCGCTCGCAATATCGCCGACGTCCCCAAAGGCGGCGAGGATCGCCTGCGCGGTGACGCCGGCCGCACCCCCGAGGATCGTATCCGTGACCATCTCCGCGACGGCATCGACGCAGAAATCCTCTTCCCCAACAAGGGGCTCTCGATGTGGGCCACCCAGGACGTCGAGTTCGCCCTCGCCCAGACCCGGGTCTGGAACGACTGGGCGTGGGAAAGCTTCGGACCCTACAACGATTTCATGTCTCCGATGGCCGCGATTGTAACCTCTGACGTCGATGTCGCGATCGACGAGATCAAGCGGGTGGCGAAACTGGGCTTCCGCGGCCTCATGCTCCCCGCCAAGCCGATCTGGGGCGCACCCGACTCCCGCCATCCGAATTACAACCTGGATATCTACGACTCGATGTGGGCAGTCATCCAGGACGTCGACCTGCCCATCACGTTCCACATCTCAACCGGGATGGATCCGCGCACTGCGCGTAAGGAGGGTGGCGCCGTCATCAATTACGTCACGCATGCCTGCCCGACCGTCATCGAGCCGATGTCGTGCCTCTGCGCGTCAGGCGTCTTCGAGCGCTTCCCCAGACTGCGCTTTGCCCTGATCGAGTGCGGCATCGGATGGGTGCCTTGGGCCCTGGAGGCAATGGATGAGGCCTACCGAAAGCATCATATGTGGGCGCTGCCCAGGCTGAAGAAGCTTCCCAGCGACTATTTTCGTGAGCATGGCGCAGCATCATTCCAGGACGACCCGATCGGGCTGGAACTCGCCGTCAAGCACGACCTGGTCGGCAATTTCCTGTGGGCCAATGACTATCCGCACGCGGAAGGTTCATGGCCCCATTCGGCTGAAGCAATCGAGCGCCAGATGCAGCATTTGAATGAAGACAGCCGCGCCAAGATTCTGGGACTGAATACGGCAAAGATGTTCAAGTTTGATATAGAAAAGCTACTCGCAAGGCGTGATGCGGCTTGACAAAAATGCGTTCGGATAAGAAGTACAAAAACCCACCTGTCAGCGAGGCAGTTTGCGAGCTCAGGATCGTTCCTGGCACGCCTTGGGATCTTGCGGTTCCAGGCATGATTTACGATCGATTGAAGGGGAGTTTTCCTAAGAGACGCCAGATAAAGACTGTGGAAGCAACTTTGATAGGTGGGGCCATTCGTATGCAAGAATCGGAGCGCCTACAGTTCCTTCAGGAAGACGAACGCGCTCTCATTGTGGTGGGCAAGGACGTTTTGTCAGTCATCAGGCTCAAGCCTTATCTCGGATGGGAGGCTTTTCTACCCCTGATCCTCGAAGCGTTCGAAGCTTACAAAGAAATCACGACGCCAACTGGCTTTCAAAGGCTGGGGCTCCGCTATATCAATCAACTTAATTTTAAAGAAGAGAGACTAAAGTTAGAGGATTTCTTCGATTTCTACCCCTATGTGGGAAAACAGCTGCCCCAGGACCACGGAGCCCTCGTCACGGGGATCCAGTTGGCTTACGAAGACGGGCGGGATGCTCTAAGACTTCAGCTTGCTAGCGCTGAAGCTGCGCCGGGGTTCAGGTTGTCGCTCGTCCTGGATCTAGATTACTTTTCTGCAGATTCCGCGAAGATAGCGGTTATCGACCTTGAGCCATGGTTGAAGAATGCGCACGTAAGGCTTGGCGAGACGTTCGAAGGTTGTCTAAAGGAAAGCGCCCGGCGTCTCTTTCAAGAGGCATAGTATGGCCATCTTGGCGAATATAGTGGCCGGCAATGTTGCAGTATTTCAACTCACGCGACAGGCCTTGTGGCAAAGAGACGTACGGGGCCTAATGCCACAAGATGCAGCGATTTGGTCTGAACCGAGAATTAGCACGCCATCTGCATGGGGAACCGCCCTAAACCTGTCTGAGGAGTCGAACGAAGCTGGGTACTTACTAAGCTTGCTGTATAGTTTTCGCGATTTTCGAGCCGTGGCCTCATTCTTGAGCCAAAATAAGGAGCTGACGCTGTTGCTACTGGAAGCGTATGGGCAGCTCCGCCTGCGTTTTGGTGAGGAAAACACCCTAGCCTTGGAAACATTCATCGATCCGGAGGCGCCCTCGGAGTGTAGTCTTGTCGCGATAATCCATGTCAGTCTTAGCCCGGAGCGAGCTCTGAAGATCATGGACGATTTCGATATGGGATGGTGGCTCGATGCACTACAGCGGGCGAATCACAAGCTCATGTTTGCCCTAGAATATGCTTAAATGCCGTTCGACT
>JASHZA010000020.1 GCA_030042765.1 Candidatus Binataceae bacterium
ATCCGCCGCGGGCCGCGAGCCAGCGGGGAGTCGTGAAGTGGTGCATCGTGACGACGGGACTGAGGCCGTGTTCGTGGCACGCCGCGAGCATCCGGCGGTAGTGATCGAGCATCGCGGCCGAGAACTCGCCGGGGGCGGGCTCGATCCGGGCCCATTCGACGGAGAATCGATAGGCGCCGAAACCGAGCGCTTTGAGCAGCGCCATATCGTGGCTGTAGCGGGTGAAATGGTCGCAGGCCTGCCCCGAAGGTTCCTGGAAAAGCGTGCCCTCGACCTGTTCAAGCAGCCACAGGTCGGAATTGGTGTTGCCACCTTCGACCTGATGAGCCGCGGTGGCGGCGCCCCAGAGAAATCCGTCAGGAAATTTCACGAAAAATTCACCGAGCGATCTTAGTATCAGATGAACGGAGATGAAGGAAGGGCGAGCGCGCGGGGGGCGCTAATCTTCGGGCGGCACCGAGCCCAGAGATAAGATTTTCGCGCGAAAAGCGGGCGCCGACTCAGGCCGAGGGCTGCTGCAAGACGCCGCGGGCAGAGGCGAAGCGACCTTTCGGAGCCGGATAGCCGCCGGGTCGGTGGCGGGCCATGATCGAGTCCAGGAGGCCGGGGATCTCGAAGACCGCGCGATTGCGATACGCGCGTACCTGATGTCGAAAGTGAGACATCTGAGCGCCATCGAGCATTGCGGCGACCGCCTGCGCGACTTCGCCGAAGGAACGGAGCACGACGCCGAAGCCGTTGCGCAAAATCCAGTCGGTGTTGAAGCGCTCCTGAACCATAGTCGAAACCCTACGCTCGACGATGACCGGCAGTCCCATCACCAGAGCTTCACTGAGGGATCCGGGTCCGGGCTTGCCGACGAAGTAGTCGCTAAGACGCATGAAATACGGGATGTGCGGGGTGAAGCCCTCGATAAAATGCGGGAACGGCAGATTCATCGCGGCGAGCTTCCGCCGCAGGCGCTGATTATTCCCACAAAGGAAAATGAGTTGCGTCGGCAGCCGCGATTCGGCCAGGCGGCGGGCGATAGTCAGCATCCGGGACGAGCCGTAACCGCCGAACATCACGAGTCCGGTGGGCAGGTCGGGGCGCAGGCCGATGCGCCGGCGCTCGTCGGTGCGGGACAGGTCGGGCGAATGATAGAATTCGGGACGAACGATCATTCCGGAGGTGCGCAGGATGCGATCGGGCGAGTAACCCATATCGGCGGCCTGGCTTGCGGCGAAGGAGGTGCCACAGATTACGTACTGGTCCTGCGGTTCGATCCAGAAATTGGGCGGATAGTCTGCGAGGTCGGTCATGACGGTGACCATCGGGGTGGGCGGCCGGCCTTCGGCATGGTCGGCGGCGCGCAGGCCGTCGAGCAACTCGCGATTGAAATGGGGAATCATCGAGACGACGAGGTTGGGCCGGAAGGCGCGCCAGTGATGTGCCAAGTGAGAGACGGCGCGCGAATGCAAGCGTCGCACCAGGGCGTGCAGAATCGGCAGCATCGGGCCAACGGTAATAGTCAGATCATACTTGAGCAGACCGTTATAGAAGTCCTCGGCGCGCACACGGGTGAGCGTCCGAAGGAGATCGGCAGGCTCGAGGGTGTCGCGGAGGTTAGAGAGAACGACCTGCCAAGGACGGCGCTGCTGTTCGATCACGCGCCGGAGCGCCATGGCGGAAGCGCGATGGCCGCCGCCAGCGTCGAAGAAGATAAGCTCGATGAGCGTGCGGTCATCGGCGAACGGAGCGGCTGACGGAGCAGGGGCGAACAACCCGGCGGCGGAGTCAAGCAGTGACGCGGTATCGATACGATCCTGGCTCACAATGCTGCCGGCCTCAATGAGAATTGAGCGCTAAGCCAACATTGTCAGATGGGCGAGCCTGGTGTTAAGGCGGTATTGTGACGACAGGTTTAAGTTATGATTGGAGTTGATTTAACGCATTATTCCGGGGTTTTTGCGGAAAACGCGATGAGGGAACCAGTTGAAGAGGTACGGCATCAGCGGTTAGCCGACCGCTTCGGCAAGTCCGGGATTGGCCTGCGAGCGTTCTGCTGTTCGATCCTGGAGTTACAATCCGAGCACACCCACGCTGGCTTACCGAATTGCAGGCGCCGTTTCGGATCAGGCTGCATCACGGCTCGTTCAAAATACACCCCACAATCGATGCATCTCCGCCAGGAAGAAGCCATTTGCGCCCCCCGCTCGCTCTGATCGAATCGCAGGGGAAGCAAGCTTGATACCATTTTTATGGAGAGTGATTGAGCGAGCGTAAGGAACTTACCTCCCACTGCAATCCGGCATCCTACCCTCGCCGTGCAACCCGGCGAGATACAATCTGGTTGCACGCAGGTGCCGCGATTCTTGACACTACGTTGGGCTCAGCGGAGATGGTATTCCTTTAATTTCTTCTGGAGGGCCGGGCGCGAAAGGCCGAGCGCGCGGGCGGTCCGGGAAACGTTGCCGCTGTGCTCGCGAAGGACCTGTCCGATATAGCTCGCCTCGACGGTTGCTCGGACCTGGCGGAGAGATCCGGTCTCACCCGCGAAGTCTCTTTTGGTCTCGACCGGGATTCCGCGTGGCGGTTGTGCGGGAGACTCCATCCGCGGCCGGGTTGCGCCGGTTTCGGAGACGGCGTCGGTCAGTGCGGGCGAGAGGTGACGCGCATCGAGAAAGTCGCCTTCCCCTGCAAGCGCCACTCCGCGGTCGATCTCGTTCCTGAGTTCCCGCACGTTGCCAGGCCAATGGAAGCGCACCAGCGCCTCGACCGCTGCGGGAGCAATTCCGCGAAGCCGCTTATGATGCTTTTCTGCCGCCGCGCTGAGAAAGCGGCTGGCAAGAACCGGAATATCCTCACGCCGCTCGCGAAGGGGTGGCAGGCAAATGGGA
>JASHZA010000259.1 GCA_030042765.1 Candidatus Binataceae bacterium
AATTCGGCCGGGCGATAACGGCGCAGGTGATGATGCGTGACGTCGTGCTCACTCCAGAGCCAGGGTAACGCTGGCACCGTGAGGAGTAGGCGACCGCCGGGTTTCAACCTTGTACGTAACGCACGCAAAGAACCAGCGTCGTCCGCGAGATGTTCCAGCACGTCCGTCATGACGATCAGATCAAACCGTGTATCGCCAAAAGGGATGTTCTCAGGCAGCGAGCCTTGACACAGTTCCGCAAGACCGCGTGAAGCCGCAAACCGCAGCGCCGACGGGTCAGCGTCCATGGCGTAGAGCCGACCGCGCCGCGCGAGCATCGGAAAATTCCCCCCTGTGCCGCAGCCAGGCTCGAGGATCGCCGCAGAAGGCGGCAAGCTCATTCGGTCGATCATCTGGTTGCAGATGGCGCGGCGCGAGGCGAACCACCAATGCAAATCCTCGACCGCCGCCATTCGCCGATAAAGGCTGGGATCCATCGTGGGCGCGCTACTCCTTCGCCTCGAACCCCCAAGCGTCGCGCACCAGATAGAGCGGACGGCCCTTAACCTCGTTGTACATACGTGCCATGTACTCTCCCATGATGCCGAGCGTAATCAACTGCACGCCGCCGAAGAATAAGACGGCGACCATCAGCGAAGCGTAGCCGGGAACGTCGATGCCGCGAAAAATCTTAAAGCTCGCCAGGAACAGAGCATAAAGGAACGCGAAGACCGAGAAGACAAGCCCAAGATAGCTCCAGACCTTGAGAGGTAAGGAGCTAAACGATGTTACCGCGTCTATAGCGAAGTTCCACAGCAGCCAATAGTTCCATTTGGTCTGGCCGGCGTTGCGCGGCTCGCGATCGTAGACCAGCGCAGTCTGTCGGAAGCCAACCCATGCGAATAGCCCCTTCATAAAGCGGGTACGCTCCGGCAGTCGAACGAGAACGTCTACGACGCGTCGGTCGAGCAGGCGAAAATCGCCAGTATCATGAGGGATGGGGATATCAGTGATTCGGTCAAAAATCCGATAGAAATACTTCGCGGTGGCGCGCTTCACCATACTTTCTCCCTCGCGACGCCGACGGGTCGCGTAGACCACATCGAAGCCCTCGCGCCACTTAACCACCATCTGCTCGATCAGTTCAGGCGGATCCTGCAGATCGGCATCGAGCGGCACCACCGCGGCGCCCTGCGCATAGTCGAAACCAGCACTGAGAGCGACATCCTTGCCGAAATTACGTGAAAGGCTAACCAGCTTAAGGGCGGGAATCCGCTCGCGGAGTTCAAGCAGCCGCGCAACGCTCGCGTCGGTACTGCCGTCATCCACGCAGATTATCTCGTACGTGAGGTTGAGGCGTTCGAGGACCGGGAGAAGGCGCGCAAAGAGCTTATCGAGATTGGCGGCCTCGTTGTGCAGCGGGATCACCACCGAAAGTTCAACTGACCTGGTAGCTCGCACAGCAACGGCCTTTAACGGCGCGGGCTCAGTGTTCTGTCGCAGACTAGTCTCGTCGACTCGCATCTCAGATCTGCTCAAGGTTTTGCCTTCTCCGCCCGGACAAAATCAAAAAGATCATAATGGCCGGAAGAGCCACGAGGATAGCGTTCGATTAACCGGAGACACTTCATCGCCGGCGAGACGCGGTAGCGGCGCTCATCGCGGTCGTTCAGAACCAGGTAACCGGCACTCGCATGGGTTCCAATCCATCCGCATAAGTCCGTCGGGCAGGACTCTGGCAACGCTATGAAACGCGCATGGGCGTACCAAGCCACCCGGCCGTCCACCGCGATGACGTCTCGCGGCTTCGTCTCACGACCCGCAATAGCCTCCCCAGCGTAGCGGATTCCTCGCATATCATAACCGATAGGCCATAGAGTGCGGGGTAATAGTGTGAGCGCGACCGTAAACGGGATCGCAGCGTTCGGCAACCGCCATCCAGCGGCGCCAGCCCAACGGACTGCAATCGCGGCAACTGACTCCACGCCGAGCGCCACCCAACCCAGGGTGAAAGGAACCAGATGGATCATAAAACGGGTGCCGGTGTACGAAAGCGCGAAGCCACAGAAGTAGAAGAGCACGACACCCGCAAGAAACAGTTCGGCAAAACTATCGAGCAACGCGCGGCCTCGCTGCCACAGACCAGCGACAAGAAGAATCGTCAGGAGCGGATCGAGTGCCTGAACGAAATTGTACGAGGACGTAACGAGGCTATTACCTACCTTTTCCATGTAAAGCTTCGGTTCAGCAAACAAGGGGGTCAGTGGCGATATCTGCGATGAGTAACCTCGACGTCGCCATTCCTGCGAGTTTTCCGCCACATCGCCCATTCCATACATCATCGCAGCGGTGAATTCGCGACCTACGGTCCATTGGCCAGTGCTGGCTCTCAGGTAAAGGAAGTAAGGTGAAGCGACCAGCAAAAACCCGATTGTTAGGATGGCCGCGGCGGCCAGCACCTCCTTGAATTCATTCCGGCACCACGCAAAACCGCGAGCGATTATCGCGGCAATGGCCACCACGGGCATGCCAATCGCTTCGGTGCGGTATAGATATGCGAGTCCATACAGCACGCCCGCAGCTCCGACAAATGCAAGTCGGCGCGAACGAAGCCCGCGCAACATCAGCGCGACACCGCTCGTGATTAGGAAGATGTACCCAGCTTCGGTTCTGACAGACGCGGAGAAGGCGGCCATCCCCGGATGGATAGCGGCGAGCCCAGCTGCACCCAACGCCAGGTCGCTGCGGGCGAAGGCTTCACGCGTCATCGCATAGATCGACACGACTGCCGCGGTGCCTAGCAGTGCAGAGACAAGGTTGCCCGCGAGTTCCCAGTCCGGTACGACGACATGCATCGCGACGATCAGCAGCGGATACAGCGGCGAAAACACCGCGCCGAGGGCGCCCACCACATCTCCTGACGCAAGCTGACGCGCCATCGTGAGGTAACCAACCCCATCCCCCGAGATGCAGAAATTGGTCAGGCTCAAGTATAGCCGGATGGCGAGCGCCAGGCCCGCGACGAGGAGCAACGGATTTTCGATGGCTGGCCAGGAGACGCCCGGACCGGCTTTCTGGGCCTGATCAGACAGAATGGCGCACACACCAACGCATCATAGCCGCGCTCGCCAGCGGCTCAAACGACTTCGCGACCGTCGTCTTCGAAACCGGAGGGCCGCTTGTTAAACAGCCGGAACGCACGGTTCCGGTAGAAGACTCCTATTTTCGCATGACGTTGGCTGCTTGCAGACCCTTCGGTCCTTGGGCCACTTCGAACTGAACTTCTTCGCCTTGTTCGAGGGAGCGGAAGCCAGACCCGTCGATGGCAGTGTAATGAACGAAGACTTCCTGTCCGTCGTTCATAGTGATGAAGCCATAGCCCTTCTTTGGGCTAAACCACTTGACTACGCCGATTGCCATTTCCCCCGAAAACCTCCCTGCAAAATCGGTGAACACCCAAGCCATTAGCCACAGGAGCCCTCTTGCCACCCCCGGAATCAGGCGACCTGCGGATAACGCGCGCATATACCACAAGCGGCCCGGGTTACCAAGGAGTCAGCGAGTGCCTCGAAGCTGCAAATTTCGGCGGAGATGGGCGAAGTGGCTACCAACCGCGCCACCGTGTTGGACGCGCGTGGATATGGCAGTGGTCGGGAATCTGACGCATCACACCATCGATGATGAACTCGTTGGCGCCGTATTTCTTGCGAGCGACCACTGTGAGCGCTTCAATCATGAACTCCCGTTCCTCGTCGCTCGGGATCGCTCGATGGTCGCCCAGCACTGCCATCGGCGTATCACAGGAATCACATTCCAGGATCGCAAACCGGAACGGCAGCATGAAGCGCGCGTACCACGGCGTGTATTCCTTCAATTCGCACAGGTCACATTTCGCCATGGATAAAACGCTTAGCGAGTTGGGACGTTTTCAACAAGGGGCGGCGCCCACGCGATTCTATGACCCGAATCAACTTGCCAAACCCACGCGATAGACGACTCGCATGAGCGACTTGACCGGTCTTGGCCTGGGGTTGGCGGCTTGCTGCGCTCGTGCGAAACTCGAAAACGGCGCGACGGCGAGAGGAGTTAACCAGATGCATGCAAAGGCTGCGGCACGCGAGCGACTCGAGTCGGCGCAGAAAGGCCTGATCGACCTGAGCCATCGAATCCACGCCCATCCGGAGTTGGGATGGGAGGAAGAAAAGGCTTCGACCTGGATTGCCGAGGCTCTCGACGGCGCCGGCTTCAAGGTCCAGCGGGGAGTGTGTGACCTGCCAACCGCCCTCATCGCCCGCGCGGGCTCTGGTCCGCTGCACGTGGCCTTCTGCGCCGAATACGATTGCCTCCCGGGCATCGGACACGCTTGCGGTCACAACATTATCGCGGCGATCGGTGTTGGCGCGGCAATTGCTGCAGCGAAGGTGGCCGACGACGCAGGACTAACGATAACCCTGCTGGGCACGCCGGCGGAAGAAGTGTGCGACGCCGGGGGCAAGATCTTGATGCTCGAGCGTGGCGCGTTCGAAGGCGTTCATGCAGCAATGATGGTCCATCCCGCTCCGGTGGACATGGCGATGCCGCCAATTATCGCGGTTGCCATGTTCGACGTTTTCTATACGGGAAAGGAGGCGCACGCCTCCGCCTTTCCCGAGCGCGGGATCAATGCCGCCGATGCACTCACCGTGGCGCAGACCGCGATCGGATTGCTCCGCCAGCACATCCGGAATACCGACCGGATTCATGGAATCGTCACCAACGGCGGCGCCGCTCCCAACGTTGTGCCGGCACATACCTCCGCGAAGTACTTCGTACGCGCCGCCACGGTCGAGAAACTCGACGATCTGTTGCCGCGGGTGCATCGATGCTTTGAAGCGGGAGCCCTGGCCACGGGGTGCAAGGTGGAAATTGTCGGCGGTGGCAAACCCTACGCCGAGAGGCAGCATGACCGCCCATTGGCCGCGCTCTATGCAGACAATGCCAAGGACCTCGGTCGCACACTGCGTGATGTGGGCGCCGCGGGCGGCGCAGTTAACCTTGCACGCGCGGCCGGCTCGACCGACATGGGCAATGTGTCCCTGAAGATTCCGGCGATTCATCCGATGATCGGTATAAATTCGCTGCCGGCTGTGAACCATCAACCAGAATTCACCGCGCATGGCATCAGCCCCGACGCCAACCGCGCGATTTTCGACGGTGCGCTCGCTCTGGCCTGGACGGCGATCGACGCGGCGTCGGACCCGGCAACCCGCAAACGGCTGCTGGCTGCCGCCGGCTGACGTTGCGTCCGAGCGTTTTCGGTTTCTTTGCAACCGAGGGACCGGTGAGCTTTGAGGATCGCATCAGAAATATCCGGCTGCTCGGACGGGAGGTCTCGCCGGTGGTGCGCGAATACGGCAAGGAACTTGGACCCATCGATCCGTTTTGAGCGCGAGCCAGGCTCGCACCCGTACACACCGGGCCCTCAGCGTGAGCCCCTGGTATCGCCGACGACGACACGCGCTGCTTCAAACTAAGCCCTCGGAGAGCCGGGCCGCGCCGCTTTGGCAATTCGACCGGGTCTGCCTCAGAAGGGGCGGCGTTTCCTTTAGGTTATCTCTTTCTCCTCGCGACCAGGTGACGGAACTTTGACACTTGAACGGCGCTTCGGCACGCGCAATGCTCTGTGATTGAGAGCGCCATGGCCAGCAACCTTTCGCGTGAAAAACTTCTCTTTTATGCGGCCGCAGGTGCTCTCGGCGGATTCGGTGCATGGGGCGCATCTGAAGCCTTTCTGGGCGTTCGCTATGTCTACGGACGGGATCTCCTGCTCGGTGCATTCGTCGGACTTTTTATTGCCGCCTTCCTCGCCTCGATCGAGGCGCTCAGCGTCGGTCAATGGCGCCAGGCGCTCCGGGGCATCCAAACGGGCGCAATAATCGGCGCTATCGGGGGGGCGCTCGGCCTGTTGGTCGGAGAATTTGCTTTCGACCTTCTCGGTGGCTTCAACGGACGAATCCTCGGCTGGGCCGTTCTCGGCCTGCTCGTCGGTCTCGGTGTGGGGTGGGCCACAAGGTCCAACGCACGTCGGCGCAACGGTGCCATCGGCGGAGTGATTGGGGGTGCGCTCGGCGGCTTCTGTTACCAGGCCCTGACTGCAACCTTTCCGCAGGCTTTTGGCCGGGCTATTGCAATCATCGTGTTGGGCGCCCTTATCGGGTTCTTTATCGGGCTGGTCAGCGAACTCCTGAAGCGAAGCTGGCTGATGGTGGTACGCAGCCAGAGCCGCAACGCGCGCGAGGGGCGCGAGTATCCGCTGACCAAGCCGGTTATGATCATCGGGCGCGCGGAAGAGAGCGACATCGGGCTTTTCGGTGACCAAACGGTGCTGGCGCGGCACGCCATTATTCGCAATGAAGGCAAGAGTTTCTTTGTCAGTCCGACCGCTGGCGGACAGGTTATCGTCAACCGCCAGCCGGTTAGCGGACGTTACGCACTCAGAAGTGGAGACCGGGTCGAGGTTGGAGGCACCCTGTTCCTGTTTCGTGAACGCGCACAGTCAGCGCAGAAGTAGGTCTCGAGTGATCGCGTGCTTACGGGCCTTGCGCGCCGTTACCCTGATCCTTTTGATTGGATACTTCGTGGCATGCTCCTCGACCAACCAGCGGCAGATCTACATGCGCCCGGTTTCGATCGAAACCGTCGAGTACTACCCGTTTCAGGTCAAAGGCTATGAGAACACCTACCCGGCACGTCGCATCGTGGTGATTCCTCCGGTCGACAAACGTGATTTCGCTGACGTTGGGGGCGTTAGTCGCGAGCCCGAGGATGGTCATCCTGCCGTCGGCGTGATCCTGGACCAGAGCGGCAAAATCGATCAGCGATTGTATGGGCCGCCGCTTGAAGAACTGTTCCAAAGCGCCCTCGCGAGCGCCGCGCGAGAAGCCGGGATGGTATCCTCGACCACGGCGCTCGGGCTGAAGCCGACACTAGATAAGCCGGGCGCGGATTACGTGATGGCCACCGAGATTAAGCGTTGTTGGGTGAA
>JASHZA010000260.1 GCA_030042765.1 Candidatus Binataceae bacterium
ACCCGCACACTTTGCCCTCACCCTACGACAGATCAGCTTTGCTGCTAAGGGTGAAATATTTCACTACCCCAGTCTCGGATCGGCGTCACCCCTTGGGCAGTTGGAGGATGCGCTCGCCGATCATGTTCTTCTGCACCGACGAGGTGCCGCCCGCGATAGTAAGCGACTCGACCTGGAGTATCCGGCGCATCCAGTCGCCGTCGGGCGCGAAAAGCGACCGCCGCTCGAGCGTCGCATATTGGCCTAGAAGGCGCGACGCGAACTTCGTCATCCGTTGGGAAAGCTCGGTCGAATTCAGCTTGCCGATCGATGACTCGGCGCCGGGCTGCTGACCCTTGAGGCGCTTGGTCAGCGCTCGCAGCCCGTTGTACTTCTTGGCCGTCACCTCGATCGCGAACTGCGCGATTTGCTGGCGGACTTCGTCGTCGTCGGATGCGCTTTGACCGAACAGCGGCACGCTCTTCGCGAGATCGACCAGTTGCGACAGAATCACTTCGGTGCCGCCGATCGTTTCGCTGATACCGAATCGCTCGTGCATCAGGGTCGAGACCAGCACCTGCCATCCGGCATTGAGCGGCCCGAGCAGATTTTCCTTGGGCACGCGCACATCTTCGAAGAAAATTTCGTTGAACTCCGCGTCTCCCGAAATTTGCTTGAGCGGCTTCACGGTGACGCCGGGACTGTGCATGTCGACCAGCAGCGCGCTCATGCCCTTATGCTTGGGCAGGTCGGGGTCGGTGCGCACAAAGAGCTGGCAGAAATCCGAACGATGGGCGTGCGTCGTCCAAACCTTCTGGCCGTTGACGATGAAGGAATCGCCTTGAAGCTCGGCGCGGGTCTGAATCGCGGCGAGGTCGGATCCCGCGCCCGGCTCGGACATTCCTTCGCACCAGATTTCGTCGGCGGCGAGAATCGGCTGCAGGTAGCGCTTCTTCTGTTCGTCCGTGCCCCATTGCATCAGCGCCGGTCCGGTCATGATGATGCCGAGCACGTTGATGCCCATCGGCAGGTTCATCCGCGCCAATTCCTGCCCGAAAATCAGTTGCTCGACGAAAGTGGCGCCGCGGCCGCCGTATTCTTTGGGCCAGTTGAGCCCGATCCATCCGCCCGCAAAGAGCTTTTTGTGCCAGCGCTTGTTGCGTTCCCACAAGAGATCTTCGTTGGCGCGCTCTTTTTCTTCGGGCGTCAAGGGCGGCGGCTGATTGGCCTCAAGCCACGCACGCACCTGCATCCGATAGGCTTCCTGCTCGGGCGAATAGTTGAAATCCATCGATAAAGCCGCTCCCGCTGTCTTGAGCGCTACAGCTTGCGCCAGGCAGATGCTATCGAAGCTCGCGCCGTTTAGGTAGCGTCGCGAATAGCCGACGATGAGCGCCGCGATGGATCGTGCAAGCCGCTTTTCGTACCAGTGCATGGCCTGCGGGCGATGCTGCCGGGACAAGGTCATCACGCTTTCGCCTTACGACGTCATCCGCATCGCGGAGACGGCGGGAGTGGCACCCGCCGCCGCGATAGCGCGCTACACGATCCGGCGCGGTTCGATTCTCAGCTTCGCGGAAAGCGGCGATTGTGCTGCGCTCGAGGGCGCGCGCTGCACCGTCCATCGCGGCAGGCCGCTCGCATGCCGGCTGTATCCGCTCGGTCTGGATCGCGGGCCGGGAGGCGCGGAAAACTTCCGGCGTCTCGAACCCGCGCCGGGCTCGCTCGGTGTGTACGGCGAATCCGGTTCGGTGCAAGATTTCCTCGACGGCCAGAAGGTCAACGAATATCTCGCGGCGAACGCGCGCTATCGGCCGCTCGTCCTGCTGATGCGCGCACGGATCGAAACACTGGTGGACTTCGAGACGATCGAACCGCGCGAATTCTGGCGACGGGCAACGCGCGAGGCGCTCGCCGAATCGAATTTCGATCCGAATCCACTAATCGACGCGCTCTTCGATCCGGAGTTGCTCGGATGTCTTCGCGGCACCGCGGCGGCTACGCTCGATGCTCACCTGCACGCGCTCGAGCGACGAATCCTCGCCGAGGATGATGCCGACGTGATCGCGGCTGCCGCCGTGATGCTTGCGGTGAGTCTTGGTTACTCGCCGGGGGAGGTTATCGGGTCGCGCTAGGCTCTACTCTTCGTCAGGATCGCCGGCATACGGCGCCGGTGCTTTGCGCGAGACGCGCGGCGCGGCCGCCGGAGAGGCGGTCGAAGTGGCCGCCGGAGCGGGTGTCGGTGGTTCCTTGTTGGCCCCGAGGTCGTCGATTATCTCGGTCGCATGGATAGCTGGATCGACCTTGGGATAGACCTTGAGGATGCGACCGTCCGGCCCAATCACGAAGGTTATTCGCCGGTCGAGACCGAGGATTGGAATACCGTTGTCGGCGCCGTAGCTCTGCGCGATTTTTTTGTCCGGATCGAGCAGGAGCGGGAAGGGCAGGTTGTACTTTTTGGCGAACGCGCGATGCGCTTCCTCGGTGTCGATGCTGCATCCGAGGACGACGATGCCCCAGCGCTCCAGCTTGGTATAACCGTCGCGAAAGGCGCACGCCTCCCTGGTGCATCCGGGCGTGTTGTCCTTGGGATAGAAATAGAGCACGACCGGGCGCCCGTGGTAGTCGTCGAGCCGGACCGGCACGGTCTGATCGCCGACCACCGCGTTCGTCGAGAACTCGGGTGCGAGGTCACCCGCCTTGAGGACTTCGGCGCCTGCCGTCCGCGGGCGCAAAAAGATGGCGAGCAGGCCGATTGCGGCCAGTGCTGCAAGAAGGGCAACGAATCTCATACGCGGCGATCCGTCTTACACGTGGTAGAGCCAGGAAGCGTAGCGCGGTTCGCGCCCGTGCAGGGTGGCGCGGAATATTTCCACCACTTTGCGGGTGATCGGCCCCGGCTTGCCGTCGCCGATCGACCGGTCGTCGAGTTCACGCACCGGAGTCACCTCGGCCGCGGTGCCGGTCATGAACGCCTCGTCGGCGATGTAAATCACGTCGCGCGGGAAATGTTCTTCGATCACCGGGATTGCGGCGTCGCGCAGGATCTTGATGACCGCGTCGCGCGTGATTCCGGGCAAGATAGAGGTCAGCGGCGGTGTACGCACCATGCCGTCACGAACCACGAAGAAGTTTTCGCCGCTGCCCTCGGCGACATAACCGTTGACGTCGAGGAGGAGCGCCTCGTCATAACCGTTTCGCCGCGCTTCGTATCCCGCGAGGATCGAATTGACGTAATGGCCGGAGGCTTTCGCCATCGGCATCAGGGAGTTGTGATGGAAGCGCACGAATGACGAGGTTTTGAGGCGCACGCCCTTCTGGATGCTCTCTTCGCCGAGATACGCGCCCCAAGGCCACGCGGCGACCGCAACCCGCACCTTGTTGTTGCGCGCCGACAGTCCCATCTCGCCCTCGCCATAGAAGGCCAGCGGCCGGATGTAACACTCGGCCAAGCGGTTGATGCGGACGACATCGGCGCAGGCCTTGACGACCTCCTCCTGGCTGTACGGTATGCACATCTCGACGATGTGCGCGGAATCGAACAGGCGGCGGATATGCTCCTTGGCCCTGAAGATGGCCGATCGCCCGTCGTCGCCCTTGTAGCAGCGCATGCCCTCGAATACGGCCAACCCGTAATGCAGGCTGTGCGTCAGGATGTGGACGTTGGCCTCGTCATAGGGGACCATCGCGCCGTCGATCCAGATTCTGTCGGTGCGCAAACTATCGGCAGCCAAAAGACGACCTCGCCCTGGAAGATTCCGGCGCTGGGATGTTGCCTTGAGCTAGATCCTTGCCGCGGGGCTCATCCTGCGCGCGCCCGGATTCAGCACAACCTAGTCGAAGCCAAGGGTGCGGACAAGCCGGGAAGTTTGGACGGCGACCCACGAGCGTGACGAAACGGTCAGGTAGTTTCCATCGCCGGCGCCGGAGTGGAGCGGCGATGGCGCCGGCGTCCGCCGCGGCGGCGCCTGCGCCGGAGTACCGGGGTCGGGGTTTCACCGGCGGCTGATTCTTTCGGTGCGTGATGCGGATGGAAAGCAGGCGGATGTGTTCGTGCCGTTTCGGTCAGAAAGCGATCCAACGCTCCGATATCGGCTCC
>JASHZA010000261.1 GCA_030042765.1 Candidatus Binataceae bacterium
GTTCGAATCCCGCGACCTACACCGGGCTGTTCACGCATATGCGCGAACTGTTTGCGCAGTTGCCTGAAGGCCGCATGCGCGGATACGGGCCCGGCCGCTTCTCCTTCAACGTCAAGGGCGGACGCTGCGAAGCCTGCCAGGGCGACGGCATCATCCGCATCGAGATGCACTTCCTGCCCGACGTCTATGTGACCTGCGAGGTCTGCAACGGCAAGCGCTACAACCGCGATACGCTCGAGATCCAGTACAAAGGCAAGAACATCGCAGAAGTGCTCAACATGACCGTGCTCGACGCGATCGAGTTCATGGGGTCGGTCCCGCCGATTCGCCAGAAGCTCGAGACCCTGCGCGATGTGGGCCTCGACTACATCCATCTCGGGCAGTCGGCAACGACGCTCTCGGGCGGCGAGGCGCAGCGCATCAAGCTCGCGAAGGAATTGTCGCGCCGCGCCACCGGGCGCACATTGTACATCCTCGATGAGCCGACGACGGGGCTTCATTTCGACGACATCAAGAAGTTGCTCGCGGTGCTGGGGCGCCTCGCCGACAATGGCAACACGATTCTTGTGATCGAGCACAACCTCGAAGTGATCAAGACCGCCGACTACGTAATCGACCTCGGACCCGAGGGTGGCGACCGCGGCGGCCAGGTCGTGGCAAAGGGCACGCCCGAAGAAATTGCTGCCGCCACAGCCTCCTACACGGGACAATTCCTGCGCCAGGTGCTCGGATCGCGCGCCGCGGCATAAGTCCGCATCGATTCCTGCCATCAATACTCCTCGCCTCCGCGCCCCGTCGTCGCCCGCCCTGTGCTATAGCTGGCCAACCGCTTTCTGATACACGCGGGAGCAGGAAGGAAACATGCTGATGGAAGCAGCTCGTGCCAAACGGCAACAGCGGTTTGTCGAGATAGCCGCCGCTCACGCCGAGGACTTCAAGACGCGCGTCGCTCAACATGATCGCGACAACACGTTCCCCTTCGAGAATGTGGAGGCGATGAAGGCGTCGGGCTATACCAACATGACGGCGCCTGAAGAACTGGGTGGTGGCGGCGCCGATGTCTTCGACCTCGTGCTGGCACAGGAACGGCTCGGGCGCGGCGACCTGCCAACCGCGATTTCGATCAATATGCACCTCTTCGCGGTCGGGTGGCTTGCAGATTTGTGGCAAATGGGCGACCGGAAGGACGGCCGGTTGCGCTCTTTGCTCGAATCGGTAGTTCGTCAGCGTATGGTCCTCGCGGGAGGTCTGAGCGACCCCAAGGTTAACAGCGGTGTCGGTTTTGGAGGGCTCAACGACACCAGCCGCAGAGCAGAGAAAGTCGATGGCGGCTACGTCGTCAACGGATTGTCCCGGTTCAATACATTATCCGCGTGCGCCGACCTTTTGTTCGAGACCGCTCGCTACGAGGACCCTAAGAGAGGGTCCACTATTCTCGGCTTTTATATTCCGGCGAAGACTCCCGGTATAAGGATTCAAAACAACTGGGACACGCTCGGCATTCGCGCATCTTCCAGCAACGATATCCTTTGGGAAAACGTATTCGTTCCCGAAGATGCCGTGCGGCGTCGCCCGGTAAGGACCTGGGATAAGTCGCTCCAAGTCTTTTCGGCCTGGATGCCTTCGCTTGACGCATGCTACGTCGGACTCGCGCAGGCGGCGCGCGACTGGTCCGTCAACTGGACTCGCGAGAAGACCCAGACCCCTTTTGATCGCCCGATGAGCCACTACCCTGGCAACCAGTTTCTCGCCGCCGAGATGGAGATTGGCTTGAGAGCCGCGCGAGCGATGCTGATCCAGACCGCAAGCGCGTTGACCGAACTCTCCGCGCGCGCCGACACCCCGTTAATCGACGTCATCGCCTGCCACCACTTTGTGATGGAGAGCGCGGTCAGCGTCGTGGACAAGGCGATGCGCCTGGTTGGCGGCGGAGGGCTGTTCCACTCGAGCCCGCTGGAACAGATGTACCGCGATGTGCGCGCCGCGATTATCCACCAACCGTTCGCGGGCCACGACGGGCTCGGCTGGCTGGGAAAGCTCGTCTTTGGTATTCCCCATGACATAATGCCGCGATGGGTATGAGCTGATTTTTGGCAGCCGCGACGCGCGGGCTTTGGACGCTTTCCACGATCTCGGCGCTCGATTGTCGCGCCCGTTCGATGCCCTGTGTGCAAGACGGAGGTTACTTGGATGCCCCCAACGGACAAGTCAGAGAATATTGCCGAACCCGCGTCCTACGATTGGACCCAGATCGTCGACGACCTCAACCGCCTGCTGCGTCTCAAAACCACGCCGATCGGGATGAAGCTCTTCACCACGGTCGAAGAAATGGAAGCGATTCCCAAAATACGCCGCCCGAAGTCGATTCACACCACCGATCAAATCGTCGCGCAGGCCTCCCGCCTCGGATTCACCGTCGGCATCACGCAAAAAGACCTGGTCGGCGCGCAATGCGGAGCCGTCATCGGACTCCATCCGCAGGACCAGGATTGGCTCTCCGGCAAACAGATGGCCGGAGTCTGGTATTCGACCCTCGAGGACTCCGCCGCCCATCAGCGCGCGATGGACGCCGTGCCCTACGGACGGTACACCGCGATGGCGGTTTCGCCGCTGGTGAGTGGACGCCTTAATCCGCCCGACATCTGCCTCATCTATGCGACTCCCGGCCAGATGATCATTTTCATCAACGGTCTCCAGTGGGCCGGTTACAAAAAATTCGAGTGGGGCGTGGTCGGCGAGTCCGCCTGCGCCGACTCCTGGGGCCGCGCGCTCAAGACCGGCGAGCCCAGCCTTTCGATTCCGTGCTTCGCCGAACGCCGCTACGGCGGAGTGCTCGACGACGAATTGCTGATGGCGCTCCCGCCGCGATACGTGCCCAAGGCGATCGAAGGAATGAAGCGGCTGGGATCCAACGGATTGCGCTATCCGATTCCTCAGTACGGCATTCAGGCTGACGCGCGCGCCGGACTTTCCGTGAGCTACGGCGCGAAAAAGGACTGACGTTCAGGCCTCGACGAAATAATGCGATACGATTTGCCGCCCGCGCCCGGCGGATCGCAGAGGAGGTGTCCACGATGCGTCTTTCCGGCAAAACCGCACTGGTGACAGGTTCGAGTTCCGGCATCGGCCGCGCGATCGCGCTCCGCTTTGCACGCGAGGGCGCCGACGTCGTCATCAACGGCCGCGACGAGAAGAAAATCGCCGGCGTCGTCAAGGAAGCCGAGGCGTTCGGCCGCCGCGCGCTCGGAATCCGCGCCAACGTCGGCAGCTTCGCCGAATCCAAGGCGATGGTCGAGCGGGTCCAGTCCGAGTTGGGCCATCTCGATATCCTGGTGTGCAGCGCCGGCGTCTTCCATCACACGCCCTTTCTCAAGATGAGCGAGGAGGAATGGGACGAGGTCCTGCGGGTCGATCTCACCGGGCTTTTCAATTGCACGCGGACCGCGATCGCGCAGATGGCCGAGCGCGGCTGGGGCCGCATCATCCTCATCACCGCAACCTCGGGCATCAACCCGCCCCCGCAGATGGCTCATATCGCGGCGGCCAAGACGGGAGCGCACGGCTTCGCCCGTTCAATCGCCGCGGAGTTCGCATCCTCGGGCGTGACCGTCAACGTGATCGCGCCGGGCCTGGTCGACACGCCGATCCTGGGCAACTTCAGCGAAGAGGCGTTGAAGGAATTCAGCCGCAGGGTGCCGATCGGCCGCATCGGGCGTCCGGAGGAGATCGCGGAGGCCGCGCTCTATTTCGCCTCGGAGGAATCGGCTTACGTGACCGGGCAGATTCTTAACATGAGCGGCGGGACGGTCATCTAACGCGCGTATTCCCGGCAAATTTCATTCGTTGCTCGCTTAAAACACGAGAGCGAGTCAGAATCAGTTTGTTGCGGAGCGATGACCCCTTTGCTAGCTTCCTTCGATCTGCAAACGGGGGCGGCGTACCCAAGTGGTTAAGGGAGAGGTCTGCAAAACCTCGATGCGTCGGTTCGAATCCGACCGCCGCCTCCATCGCCCG
>JASHZA010000262.1 GCA_030042765.1 Candidatus Binataceae bacterium
CTGAACGCGCTCGAGAAGGGCTACATGGAGGGTGGCCGCCATACCAACCAGCCGCGCCGCGAGATCAGGCCCCTGCCCGCCCGTTCGTTCAAGGGGCGGACCTACGCCGCGGCGGTGTCACCCGAATCGATGCCGATCATGGCGAAGCTAGGGGTGGGTGTTCTCGTTATCCCCCAGAAGCCGTGGGACGCCGTCAAAAAGGACTTCGAGGTCTATCACAAGGTTTGGCGCGAGACGAATCGGACCGAACCACCGAAGCCGTTGAGCGGCGGATTCATCTTCGTGGACGAGGACAAGAGCCGCGCCGAAGAGTTGGGGATGAAGTACATCACCGACTACTACTACACGGCGATGAAGCACTACGAGATGACTTCGGAGCAGTTTGGCCAGCACAAGAGCTACGAGTTTTACAGCGGCGTCAACAAGTTTATCGCGCGCCACGGGATGGACAGCGCGGCGAAGAGCTTCGCGCAGTTGATGCCGTTCGGCACGCCGGCTCAGGTTCTCGAGAAGCTCGCGTTCATGAAGGAAACCATCGACATGAACGGCATCATGGGCAACTTCAGCTATGCCGGAATGCCATTTGACGAGGCCGAACGGAACCTCAAGTGTTTCGCCAAGCACGTTTTGCCTGAGCTAAAGCGGTGGAAGGCTCAGCCGTTGCCTGAACCCGCCGAATTGAGTTTCGCAACCTCAGGCGTTAAGGCAGCCTGAAAGCCCTTCGTGGACAGCCATTTGTTGAGGGGCGGTCTCGCGGCCGCCCCTCACTTTTTATCCTTCGGCCCGAGCGCGTAAGAGGAGGATACGCCGATGATTGTCCACGAACTCAGTTCTCACTGGTGCGTGATCTTCTCTATCTCCGCCAGTTCGTCTTTCGTCAGTTTGCAGCCGACCGCCTTGACGTTCTCGGCCACCTGTTCAGGCCGCGTTGCCCCCGAGATGACGCTCGAGGTTTCCGGCTGCGCGACGAGCCAGCCGATAGCGACTTCGACCATAGTGTGACCGTGACTTGCGGCGAATTGCTCGAGGCGTTCCAGCGTCGCGAAGTTTGCATCGTTCAAGACGCGGTCGGCCAGCGGCTTCATCGCGCCGAAACGGGTGTCCTTGGGCGGCTGCACGCCCTTGCGGTATTTGCCGGTGAGGAATCCGCTCGCGAGCGGAAAAAAGGGTAGGATCCCGACACCATAGTGCCGGCAAGCCGGAATCAGTTCGCGCTCGATGCTGCGGTCGAGCAGATTGTACTGATTCTGCGCGGAGACGTAGGAGGCGAGGCCGTTGGCGCGAGAGATTCCGATGGAATCGGCCAATTGCCACCCGGCATAGTTGCTGCACCCGATGTACCGAACCTTGCCCGAACGGACAAGAGTGTCGAGCGCCTCGAGCGTTTCCTGCTCGGGCGTCGAAGTATCGGGAGTGTGAATCTGGTAAAGGTCGAGATAGTCGGTCCCCAGGCGCTTGAGACTCGCCTCGCAGGCTGCGATCGCCCAGCGGCGTGAGCCCCCGCGCAGATAGGGTCCTTCCCCCATCACCATGCCGAACTTGCTGGCAACGACGACCTCATGCCGGCGCGCGCCGAGCGCCTTGCCCAGCATCTCCTCTGAAGCGCCGCGGCCGCCGTAAATGTCGGCCGTATCGAAAAGGGTTATTCCTTCGTCGAGCGCGCGATGCACAACCGCCTTGGTCTGCTCGGCATCGATACGCATCCCGAAATTGTTGCAGCCCAGTCCGGCAAGCGAGACCTGCAGCCCGGACCTTCCCAGACGACGATACTCCATCATTCACCTCCGCGTGGGTTCAGGGCGGATACTCCCGTATAAGTGGCCATCTTAAGCACCGGGCAGAATCCAAAGGCAAGGCCACGATTGACACTCCTGACGGATTCTTGGGAAAAAGGACTGCGCTCAGTTAAGAGGTGAATAGTGTGACGAACTGGACACTGGAAACAGTCAAGGCAGCGGGGGGCGCCGACCTCGCGATGATCAAAGGTGGCTCTGGCAAGCCGCTGCTGATTTTCCACGATGAGCTTGGCTTTCCTGGCTGGATGACCTGGAATGAGACCCTGGCTCATGAACGGACGCTGCTGATTCCGCTCCAACCCGGTTTTGGCAAGACCTCGCGAATCGATTGGATTATGAACTATCGGGATCTCGGCGGCTTCTTTTCCCAGGTGCTGCGCGAGATGCGGCTGGACCCGATCGATGTGATCGGCTTTTCGGCCGGCGGTTTTATCGCGGCCGAGATGGTTGCGGCGGACCCGAAAATTTTCTCGCACATGGTGCTGGTCGCTCCGATGGGCATCAAGCCAGTTCAGGGCGAAATCATGGATATGTTTGCCCTTACTATCCGCCACCATCTGCGTGCGACCGTCGCCGATCCTGAAGGCACACCCGAGTTTGCAAAGATCTATGGCGGGCAGATGACGCCGGAGCAATTCGAGGCGTTCGAGGATGCCCGTTCGGAGACGGCGCGCATCGGATGGGAGCCTTACATGCACGACCCGAGTCTTCCCTACCTGCTGCGAGGTGTGAAAACGCCCACGTTGCTGGTTTGGGGCACGCGCGACCGGGTCGTACCCCGTGGATGCATCGATGCCTACAAGAATGTCCTAACCGGTGCGGTGGTCGCGCAGGTCGAGGGCGCCGGTCATCGGCCGGAAATCGAAAATTCCGTCGAGTTCGAGCGGGTCGTCAGGAATTTCCTGGCGGCGTAAACTGTTCAGCGGAGGATCGCGTCAAATGAAGATCGGCTATTTCACCGAGCGGCCCTATCGATGGCTTCCCGAAGAAGAAATCCTGAAGAACCACGCTTTCTTTGCGGTTTCAAACCGCCTTTACGACCGTGACAAGGCGGCTGACGACTACAACTACTATCTGGATGAGAACTGCTACGCCGAGGAACTCGGCTTCGACCTCGTCGCCCTCAATGAACATCACGGCAACCCATTCTGCATGGGCAGCGTGATGAACGTCGAAGCCGCAATCCTGGCCAAAATGACCAAGCGCGTCAAAATCGTGCTCATCGGCAATCCGCTCCCGGTTATCAAGCATCCGCTGCGGATGGCGGAAGAGCTCGCCGAGATCGATCTCATCTCCCGCGGGCGTCTGATCACGGGATGGGTGCGCGGTGCAGGCAGCGAGCAGTTCTTCAACAATGCCAATCCAGCCTACAACCGCGAGATGTTCAATGAGGCTCACGACTTTATCGTGCAAGCCTGGACGCGGCCCGGACCGTGGCGCTACGAGGGCAAGCACTTCCATTACCGTCATGTGAACCCGTGGGCGCTGCCTTACCAGAAGCCGCACCCGCCGATGTGGATCCCGGGGGTAATCAGCCCCGAGACTGTGAAATGGTGCGCCGAGCATCGCTATCCGTATATCGGACTCGGCACCATGCTTGGGCCGACCTGCGATTTGTGGGACTACTACGCTGATGAGGCCGCCAAGCAAGGCTACCAGGCAAGTTCCGAGAATTTCGGCTACCTGATTCCGACGGTAGTCGCCGAAACCGAGGACAAGGCCAACGCGATCGCGGAGAACTTCGTCTACGGCGGCGGACAGAATGCGTTCTCGGCGCCCGAGTACACGATGCCGCCAGGATATAATTCCAAGGCGGCGATCCGCGCGCTGGCCAAGCAGCCGACCGGTAGCTGGCTCGGCGTCAGCGGCGAGAAGATGCAGCAGCATATGCACGACGGCGAGACGCCCGCGGTGGACTACAAGGAAGTTCATCGCAAGCTGGTCGCGGGTCTCGACAAGGTCAAGCGCAATTACCAGGTAATCGCCGGTACTCCCAAGACCGTAATCCCAAAGATAAAGGCAATACTGAATATCTTGCGGCCCGGCGTGTTTATCATGTTCAGCGTCCAGGGCCCGGTGAGCAACGAGGATCGCAAGGCCAGTATGCGCTTGTTCGCGCAGGAGGTCATGCCTGCACTGCATGAACATGCCAAGGCGATCGATCTGCGCGACCCGTTCCAGCGGACGCCCGGCTCGGTCGCGCTGAGCGCAGGCGTGTCGCGAGCGCCGGTGTCCGACCGCTCCCCGCTGAAGGAGCTCGGCCTCCGCTAGCGAGTTCGCATTCTGAAGTCGATACAAATCGGCCTGGCCGCGCGCGATTCGCGCACCGCCAGGCCTTTCAATCTTTATTCCGCTAGAACATGAACTCCTCGGACTCCAATCCGAGGAGCAGGCGGCCTGCTGGCCGGTACATCTTGAGATGCACCACGTAATGCTGGCACGCGGTCAGGATGTCGCGCATGTCCCGGTCAAGTGGGCTTGGCCGAAAGATCGAGCTGGTCGCCGCGGTGTCGAAGAGCGTCGACACCACTTCCTTGGCCGTCTGATGTGAATACGTGATCATCATGCGGTAGGTGGCGCGCTGGCGACGCGACGGGCGATCGCCCTTGCACAGGCTGACCCAAAGCTCCTCGATCGTGCTGTAAACATACGCGCGCGCCGCTCCGAGCGACGCCTCCGACC
>JASHZA010000263.1 GCA_030042765.1 Candidatus Binataceae bacterium
ATCGCTAGAGCAAATGTCGCAGTTAGCAGAAGGAAAGAAACCAAACAAGCGACTACTTTGATATTTGAATCGTGTTTGCGCTTAATCACAGTTGACCTCGACGATCAGATTCCAAGCGTTTATTAACCTGGGTCTGCCGCTCGTTACCGTTCGCGGGTTTCATCCGTCGCTGCCTTCTCCGGCACGCGCACAGGCCGAACCCCGCTGCGAACGACACCGCATTGGCAGATCCGTTGACTGCCCGGAGCACGCGTACTTGTGGCGCGCGAACTTCTACAGTCGCAATAAATTAGCCACTGATTTTGAGGTCAGACCAGTGGGTCTTGCGCGCTCGCGCGGGAGGGTCCGAGCTTGAGCCGCAACAGCAGACGGGTTAGTGGAACCTGTGACGTGAATTCAAAGACCGCGAGAGGCTTGACCGCGCTGAAAGTCGCGACCGGCACTGTGAGCGCAGGCAGGATGGCGCCACGTGCGACGCGCTCCGCTGGGTCCGCTTCAGGTTGGGCCAAGAAAGTGTGACGTTCGACCGACCGTCGTATCTCGCTGGCACGGAAATGGTCGGTGAATTGATGAACAGGCCGCATCGGAAACGCGAGCAGCATTAGCAGGCCGAGCAACGCGGTCGCCAAGTCTATCGAAGATCTAGGCTCACGCATGCCGACATGTGGCGGTAGATTCATCGGAACTAGACTTAACGATACCCCCCGGAAGGCCTGTGCACAACATCCTTCTTCGATGGCATAACCTTAGTTCGCCTGAGAGTTCGAGGTTTCCGCGGGCGAATCCGCTTTGAGGCGCGGATCGTCGGTTCCGATGCAGCTCGCGTCACCGGCCGCCACTACATAAAACTGCGCCCAGAATTGCGCGGTAAGAGCAGCATGGTTTGCTTTCCGATAGGCCTTTTCGAACCTTTTGCGATGTTTGTCCAGTTCCGCCTCACAAGCCGTGGCGCTGTCGAAAGATTCCGCGATTGTCCATTGTGAAATCGGCGCTTTCCCATCAGGCCATAGAACTCCGTTGCGTTGGGCAGCCGGCGGCAACATCAGGTACCAGCCGATCAGCGTCCAAGCCAACCCGCGACAGATACGATTCATGTTATTTCTCCGGGTTCACCGTATGAGCGCTCGGCCATGAAACAGGCTCGGCGGCTGCTTCATGGCCGTTCGCGCTCAATCAGATGATCAGTAGCTGAACTCCATGTTCGCAAAGATCGAGTGGGTGTCGCGCGGCACCATGAACGGAATGTCGCCAGTAGCCGGAACCTTCCGGCCGTTGAACGTGCTTCCAGGGGCGTATCCGAAATCAGACAGATAGCTGACCGGTATCGATTCCTGGTTGTGATAAAAGGAGAGATTTTGACTGTCTATCGCGAAGCGCAAATACTCATTGACCTGATAGCTTACACCCACAACGAAACGCTGGAAGTCAAGTGGATCACTCTTGAAATGATCGTTAGGCATGAGCCACTGGAACATCCCGAAGGCCGTTAGAGGCGTGCCCGGTATGTGATAGTGACCGAACATGTCAAAACCTATCTGGCGCGCTCGACCGTTGTTCAGGATGGCCTGCCATGCATCAGTTTGCGCGCCGTACCCGCTAAAGGGGTTGTAGCAAGGCGCTGCGGCGGTACAGGTATTACCCGCAATGGTCCCTGCGGTTACCGCCGCACCGGTGGGAAAGCCGAATGCATCTGCCGGACCGCTGCCCGAAAAAAGGTTCGCAGCACTGAAGGCGTTGTCGCAGTAGTCGAATTCCCCAGCCAACCCAAATTGCTCGGCCGTGTAGTGCAACAGCGCTGCGATTCTTGTGATATGAGCGTCAGGGCCTTTCACCTCGGTAGGAAGACTGGTTGTATCCGGCGCGGTGTTGCCGTAACCGTAGTTATAGAACCCAGTAATTCCGAGGCCTTGAAACCGCCAGTCAGCACCGAACGGATACGCCGTCAAGCGCCCCATAAATTGCTTGGTGTCTGTTTGCTCAAATGCATGGAAACTGGCGTTGTCATATGCGCCAAACCCATAGTCGAGATAGGTCTTCTCGCCCCCAAACAATCTGATAGGCCCTTCCATCGAGATACCGAGCTGTGTGGAGGAAAGGCTCAGATAGTTCCACGGTGTCAGGTTGACGTATCGATAACCGTATAGGTCTTCCTCCCAGCCGACGAGCGGGTTCGGAATTTCGCCAACCTTTACCATGCCGCCCTTAAGCGCCGGTACCTTGTCCCATAGGCTGTTGTATTGGAGCAGCGCGTATTTCATTCGTACACCAAGGTCGCCATCGAGATTGCTCCCGAACCCAGTGGACTGACCGACCTTGACGTTGGCTGAGCCAATGGTCTTGTACATGTTCGGGGTCAGCCTTACCGTCCAGTCTTTGGTGGGGAAGAAGAAAAAGTTAAGATAGGTTCTCGTTACGTCGAATGCATTGTAGTCGTTGTTCCCAGGACCGGGATTGGTGATCTGCGTGAGCTCCTGGGGCTGAAAGCCGGTGTGTGTATAGAACCGATAATCGCCGTAGAGCAGCGTCCCGATCTGGAATTTATCCTGGAAATTCTCGATATAGCTTCGCCACGCCGGCCTTATCTCAGCCATCTGTGTGGTTAAATTGCTATTACTGGTCTCGAGCCGCTGGTTCTTTTCCAGCAGATCTGAAATCTGCTGCTGATTCTGTTGAAGTTGAACCTCGGTCTTGTGCTGCTGTTCCTGAATCGCGCTTGCATCGAATGAGGAGGCGGGGATCTGAGCGAGTAACCGCCTCCCCTTTCCTGGTTCCGTGTACACGACTTTGGTTCTTGGATCGACGTACAGTTTAAGCATCTGACCCGAACCGGACGCATTCTGCGCCAGGACTTGTCCGGCGGGCGTCACGGCGAGCAGAAAAAAACAAACTACCATCGCCAACTTGGATTTGATTTTTCTCTTAATCATATCTCTTTCCCCGGTTCCCACTAGTTCGCCGTTTAGCAGTAACGTCAACGTTCGACGGGGTGGTTCTTCTCCCAGTCCTGCCGCAGATTTGCGAGGTCGAAGCTGGTGTAAACCTTGTCGTTGCAAACGTACTTGGAAGGTGAACTGATGCTTACGATGCCGCAGTTTTGGACAGAGGGCGGCGGGCCCGATTGGGCGTTCTGCCGAGCTGGCGCGGCTTTCTCCCCAGGGAGCGACGGCATTGCCGAGCACCCGGCGAGAGCTATGGCTGCTGCGGTTATCGCGAACCGCCCAAACTGATGGTTCGTTCCGGCCTTCATCCGATTGTCTCCTTTGCTGTTTCCTCACAGTCGAAACTTCGTCGAGTCGATTTGCGAGCGCGGTTCCCGATGGAAACAGGGGCGACGAAAGTGACGACCACGACCTGTCGCTAATTTAAGTCCAGCGATTCCGCCAACCCGGCCTTGGTTCGCTTGAAGCGACACAACGCGATGGTTGAGGTGCTCGAGCACCTGTTTCGGGCGGGCGTTATTACAAGGGCGCACTCCCGCCCTTGCATTCGCAATATCGGCCGCGGATTTTGGGAGTTAGCTGAGAGGGTCTTGTCCGCTTGCGCTGGAGGGTCCCGACTTTAAGCGCAGAAGCAGACGTCTGATCGGGCTTGGGAAAGCTGCAACGAATTTTGGGCGAGGCTTGAAACTGGCGATATCGACCGCGATGAAGGGCATGGGTTGGATATCGCCGCGAACAACGCGCTCGGGTCTGTTGTCCTCGGCTTGCGACAGTGACGTGTGGCGCACTGTGGCGCGCCGAACTTCCGCATCGCGAAAGTGCGCTTCGAAGTCGTGGTTCTTCGCCAATGGGAAGCCCACGATCATCGCAACGCTCAGCAGGCAGGCAGCAAAATGCGCCATCCTAGCCAGGGAACGGACGCTGAAATTGAGATGAATCCCCATCAGCCGAACAGCATGATCAATCTTGCGACGCAAGTATTCAGAAGAAAGTTACGGCGTTATT
>JASHZA010000021.1 GCA_030042765.1 Candidatus Binataceae bacterium
GACTCTATCGTTCGGGGAGCGTGATCGCGGATTCCAAACAGTTCTTCAGCAACGTGGACGCGGTTGGCAATGATCTGCGGCTGATAGCGATTCCCAACTGCGGCAAAGGACAACCGATGCAGGTAAAGCGAATGTCCAACGGCGGGCCGACCTTGCGCTCGCGCGCGCGTCTGGGCGGCGGCTGACCGGCACTGCGCCTTACGGACCCATCGAGGAGGCCAGGATGACCACAAGAGTTGACGAAATAGCGGCCGACGTTTTCCGAATTTCGACATACGACGATCGCGTCAAGTTGCAGTTCAACCAGTTCCTCGTAAAGGACGATCAGCCGCTGCTGTTTCATACCGGGATGAAGTCGATCTTCCCTCAAGTCCGCGACGCGGTCGCCGGCCTGATCGACCCGGCGCAACTGAGCTTCATCGGCTTTAGCCATTACGAGCCCGATGAATGCGGAGCGCTCAACGAGTGGCTGACGGTGGCGCCGAAGGCTCAGGCCTTTGGCAGCTTTGTTGCCGTGAATGTCTGCTTGAGCGACTTTGCTATCCGACCCGCCCGCGTCATTGCGGACAATGAAGTCCTTGCAACTGGAAAGAAGCGCTTCCGCTTTCTTTCGACGCCGCACGTCCCGCATGCGTGGGAGGCCGCGCTGCTCTTCGAAGAAAGCGGGCGGACCCTGTTTTGTTCGGACCTCTTCACCCACGCCGGCGACCTCGAGCCGGTGGTCACGGCGGGCGTAACCGAACGGGCCCGGGCCACGCTGCTGGAATTCCAGAAGGGACCGCTGGCCAACTATCTACCTTACACGCCCAATACCGATCCCATCATGCAGCGGCTCGCGAATCTCAAGCCGCAGACTCTGGCTATCATGCACGGCTCGAGTCTCAGCGGCGACGGTGGGGCAGCCCTGCGGAGTCTTGCCCAGGTGCTAAAGGAAGTGCTCGGGGGCGGCCGCTAGAACCCGTTCACGTTCCGATGCTGACTCTCGGCGAGATGAAAGGCTTTGTCCGCGCGGCCCGCAAACTGCTTGCGTCCGAGCGCGATCTCTCTGCATTCGAGATTTATTGCGCCAGTGCCGAACATCGGGTGGCGCGGATCAACTACACCTCGGATATTCCGTCGCGCGGAGTCGAGGAGTTCAAAGCTCTCAACGCTGACGGGTTCGCGCTGCGAATCGTCGCGCGGCGCGACCCCCACGAGACCGGGTACGCGGCGTGCGCCGGCGATTTGAGCCTCGAGGCGTTGCGCGACGCGCTGGTACGTGCGCGCCGCGCCGCGATAATTGATCCGCACTTTCCCGGTCTGCCGCGGCGGCCGGAAGGTTCCGCGAGGCCCGGTCTCGACGGTGTCGCCAGCGACCTGACGCGCGCGAGCGACGGCTCGCTGGCCGCGGCCGCCTGGAAGATCGTCGGTGGTGCGATCGAGGCGTTCGCGGCGCGTGCGCCGATCAAACTCTTGCACCCGGGGCTGATCGTCGGCGGTGACGTGTCGATTGTCCGCGACCGTGTCGCTATCGGAAGCTCGAACTTCGCCGAGCTCCTGACTGACGGGGGCGCGCATTTCGTCTCATCGATCACCACGCTCGTCGAGGCTCTCGAGGCCAAGGGCACGGCGACCGCCGTCGGCGGGTCGCAGGCAGCGATGCGGCAGGCAGCAGATCGGCTCGGACGCGAAGCCATCATGCGCGCACTCGCCCTGCGCCACGGTGAGCGACCGCCGGCAGGAACCTACCGCGTGGTGTTCGGCCCGCAGCCTGTAGCCGAACTGCTTAACTACATGGTGATTCCCTCGCTGACCACCGGCGCGTTCCAGGCTGCAAGTTCCGCTTATCAGGGCCGCTTTGGCGCACAGGTCATGGATACGAGACTTAGCATTTTCGATGATCCCGGAACGAAGACGGGACCTGTCCGGCGACGAATTACGTGCGAAGGGCTACCGGCCAAACGCAGCGATCTCGTCCGCGACGGAAGGATCGTCGGACTACTCTCGAACTACTATGATACCCACCGGTTGCTGACCGACGAGCATCGCGAAGAGAAGCTCGGTGCTTCCGCCGCCCGCCGCGAGCTCGACTTTCCGCCGCACAGCGCCTATCGTCTCGGTGAGGGACCGGCGCGCCGTTTCGATGCCCATCCGGGAGTGACCGGCACGAACGTGGTAATGCGAACACGCGACGGCTTCGACGAAAAGCGGCTCATCGCCTCGGTGGGCGACGGCATCTATATCGGGCGCGTCTGGTACACATATCCGATCAATGGACAGCGCGCCGGCGATTTTACCTGCACGATCAGCGGCGATTCCTACGTGATTAGAGGAGGCAGGCTCGCCGCGCCTCTGGCTCCGAATTCTCTGCGTGTTAATGGCAATATCGCGCAGGTTTTCGCTCAACCGATCGCGATTGGCAAGCGCATCCGGCCTGCGGTCGTATGGGGCGCACCGGAGGCGTATTTTGTTCCCGCAATTGCTGCTGGCGAAATTGCCCTGGCTGCGGTAATCGGGGCCGATCTGGACTAAAAAGCCCTTCGGATTCCGCAAAAATCGAATACTTCAGCTTTTCGACAAACGGTGTTTTGGTCAGGACGTCGCGGATCGGGTATTGCCTGAAGGCCAATCGGTGAGTTTTCTGACCGTAAATTCGATGGTCCTGGCTCAGTCAGCTAGTTACGGTCAGAATAACTTTTTGATAGGGACATAGAAAATATGATTGCATCAAATAAGAACTCGTAGCATTCTACATGAATGAACGGTTGTTCAAACTCCGGAGCGGAGGTCTTGGGTCGTCAAGTGGATGCCATTGAGAATCAAATCCCCGCCGTGAACGAGCAGCTCTCCGAATCCGAACGGGCGGTCTCGCTCGACAACGCTATCGGACAATCAGAACCGGCCTCGGTGCTTGGCATCATGGAAAAACCGGTACCTGGCCGTCAGCGCGAACAATCGGTCGAGAGATCGAGGGCCGAACGCGTCGCACCTGTGAAAGCGCCTCTCTCCGGCCAAAAGCGCAGCTCAAGGCCCACATTGGGCAAGCTGCTTCAGAAGCAGCGCCATGCCCTTAGCCTCACACAGCGGGAACTTGCGGTGCAGCTTGGCGTCAAGCCTGCTCATGTCGCCTACCTTGAGACAGACCGCCGTCGCCCCTCGCTTGGACTCTTGAGCCGGATTGCGACGGTGTTGGGCCTTGACCGTGAAAAGCTCTTCGCCCTGGCGCACCCAGAAGCGAGTTCGCTAATGAGCTCGTGTGCAAAGGCAAAGCATCCGGTGGCGAAGGATCAAGCCTGGAGGGAATTCAGGTATAACAAGGCGTTGCTGGCCCGCCACCAAGTCCGGCCTCGCGAACTCCAGGTGCTCGCCCAGGTCAACCTGCTGGGTAAGGTGACTGCGCCACGCAATTTCCTCTTCATCCTAAACGCCATCCGTCAGGCAGTGGACGAAGAAGAGTAACTTCCGCAAAAACTCTAGCTCCCCCATCCATGGAACGCCTCGCCACCTCCCGGCGGGGCGTTCTTGCGTCACCCGCCAGCCTTGCTTCCGTAAATTTGCTTGCGGCTGCTCAAACCGCTTGGATCCCAGGTTGTCCAAGTCCCTTCGCGTTTGCCGTCCCGGTATTCGCCAGTGATAGAAATCACACCGCTGGCGTACCAACTGGTGTGCGGTCCGTCCTGAACACCGTTACGGTAGTGGTCTACAGAGGCACGCTGACCGTTCTCGTACCACATTGTCCACTCGCCTTCCTGGCGACCGTCACGATAGGTCCCTTGAATCATCCTGGAGCCGGCAGGACCGTAGACAACGAAGATTCCGTCCTTGACAGGCCTGCCGTCGACGAGCTTCTGGCACCAGACTTCCTCGCCTTTGGGCGGTGGCGCCCCCATCAGGGTGTCGCCCGGGGGGCATGACGGCAGCGTGTCGACCGTGCCGTGACACGCAGCGAACACTACAGTTATCGCGACGAGAACCAGGTACTGGAGTACAGCACACACGTCAACGGCTAGCTTAACATCGCGACGACATTTCGGGACGGCCGACCGTGAACTTTCGCTCAGACGTCGCAGGCAGGAGCGCGATTCGCGCTCCTGCCTGCTTTGCTGAATCATTCCTGCGACGCCGGCGCATCGCAGAACCCTTTGCGTCAATTCGAACCGGTTGACCCGAGAAGGTTACCACCCAAGGTTGGATGGCCCACGGTCTTGTCGCCGACTACGTTCACCAATGCGGGTTTTCCCGATTTGAACGCGCGCTCGAGCGCCGGAACGATGTCCTCGGGATTTTCGACATGTTCGCCGTGGCAGCCCATCTCCGCAAAGACTTTGTCGTAGCGGATATTCTGGAGCATGTTGAACGGATCAGTGCGATCCTTGAGCAACGGCATCGATTCGAAGCTGGGGCCCCACGAGCTGTTGTTCCACAGCACACACACGATCGGCAGGTTATAACGGGCGGCGGTCTCCATGTCGAAGCCGCCGATTCCCAGCCCGCCATCGCCCATGACCAGGGCGACCTGCGCGCCGGGCCGCGCGAGTTGCACACCGATGCCCATCCCAAAGCCGTGGCCCACCGGCGCGAGCGGTCCGGCGTCGATGACCTGGCCCGGGAAGCGCGAAGTGAACCCCTGGGACATCCAGCCCGACAGAGTGAAGCTGTCAATAACGACGGTTGCGTTCTTGTCGAGGACGGAGACCAGATCTTTGGTCAGGCGCGCCGGATGGATCGGACGGTTGGTGTGGAACTTCTTCTCGCTTTCAACCACCTGGCGATCGAAATTGGCGCGCACTTCGGCGAGTTCTTTGACCCAATTTGAAGTGCGGTTCCTCGAGAAATCGAGTTTCAGTTCCTTGATCCGGTTGATCATTTGACGGAGCACGAGCTTGGGATCGCCGACCACTGGAATCTCCGCCGGCACCTGCCATCCAATTCGGCTCGGAGTGGGATCAACCTGAATATACTTGGCTTTGTCGTTCCATGTCGGCGGGCGGCCAAAATGCTCGCCACTCCAGAATCGGAAGCCGAGTGTCAGGACGACGTCGGCGCGGCCGGTGAACGGCTTCTTGAAGGCGCCCCGGATAGCAAGCGGATGCTCCTCGGAGACCGAGCCCTGGCCCGCTCGCCGCGCGTACACCGGAATCGAGGTAAGTTCGACGAATTCCTTCAGTTCGGGCGCAGCCTGTGACCAGAAGAGTCCGTCGCCGCCGGCGATTAGCGGCTGTTGGGCGGCGTGCAGCAATTCAATCGCGCGATCGATCTTCGCGGGATCGCCCGCGGAACGCACGTCTTCGGGAGTAAAGCGCTGGCCACCTGCGCGTTGCTTGTTATCCTCCCCCGAGGCGTAGAGGATGTTCTGAGGAATTTCCACAAGCGAGACGCCCTGCGGCGGCGTGAGGGCTTCGCGGAAGGCGAGACGCATATCGAACTCGATCGTGCTCCAGTCGGTGACGCGCTTGGTGTATTTCGCGAAGCTGCGCAGCACGTCGGAACCATAGGCCTCCTGAAAGGAGCCCTGATGGTCCTCGGTGTTGGGATGCTGGCCGGAGACACAGACCACCGCGCTGTTGGTCATCGCCGCCAGACACAGGCCCGTAACGGCGTTGGTTAGCCCGCACCCAGCCGTCACCATGCAGACACCGGCTTCACCGGTCATACGCGCATAGGCATCGGCCGCGTATGCGGTCGCCTGCTCATGGCGCATATGGATCAATTTGATTTCGTGGGAGCGCAAGTTAGCGAGAATAGGAAAGAGATGCCCACCGTTGATTGCGAAACAATATCGCGCATGGTTCTCGCGCATTATGCGCGCGACAAGTTCACCGCCGTCTGCCTTGGCCATCGGGAATCCTCCTTAAGGATATGCCCGCGCGCGGGCGCGTCGGGCCCGGAGAGTTGTACGGGCGTGCCAGCCGCAACCGGTTGACCAGAACGAACGCACCGCTCTCATTGAGCTGAATCCTTGCATATTTTAAGGGCCAGCGAAAATGGCGCCGCGCAAAAAGCAAGGTACTTGAACCGGTATGGCCTGATATGCGACTTACTTCCGGTTCGGGGGAGCGGGCGGGAGACCCTCGACGGGGGAGTAACACCAGTGAAGGATTTCACCCTGCCACCATTGATTAGCGTGTGCGAGACTGTAACGTGTGATAGGTCGCGGTTGTGGCCAGGATATGGCTGCGTCCGGGAGCAGGCGGAGGATGAATCTCGCTAACACGATGAAGCGTCTGATCGCAGCAATCGCGTGGCTGGTGGTGATATTCACCGGGGCAATCCCGGCATTCGCGTTCGACCTGATGCAGCCGCAGACCTGGCCGACTCCGTTTAATCCTTACGATTGGCCGTTCACGCTGATCCCGGTGCCGGAGGTGGCGACCAACCCCAACGGCGGTGTGACCTACGGGGTACTGCTGGCGTTCCTCTTCAAAGACGATCAGAACGAGATCAACAGCATCTTCGCACCCGACATCAACAATAATACCGACCTGGGAGCGGGCGGCACGGTTCGCTATTTCGCGTATCCCTCCGAGAACACCGAATGGTACGCGCTGGCGGGAGCACAAGAGAATATTGCCCGCGTGGTCGACCTCAACTACTCGACCGGGCGGCAGCACGATAAATGGTGGTCGTTTGAGGGACGGCTTTTTTTCGAACGCGATCCGACCGAGCGCTTCTTCGGCGTCGGCAACGATACCGGGTTTGGCGGCGAGAGCAACTACACAACCGAGCAGGTCTACGTTAGGGGGCTGTTCGGCTGGAATATTATGAAGGATCTGCAGCTCGCCGCGGTTCTGCGACCGCGCTACGTGCGGATTCTGAACGGCGCCTTCGACTCCATACCGCAGACCTCGACGCTCTATCCGAATGTGAAGGGAATCGGCGGCGGCAGCGAGGAATACAACGAAGCGCGGCTGACGTACGATGATCGGGATTCGATCGATATCCCGCGCAGCGGCGGACTTGCGCTGCTATATGGAGGATTCGCCGACCGCCGCCTCATGAGCTCAGTGTCGTATACGCGCTTTGGCGGCGAACTGCGCCACTACTGGAGCTTCGCCAAGCGCTTTACCTTGGCCGCTCATGCCTACCTCCAGTATACGCCGGCAGGAAACGAGACTCCGTTCTGGTCGATGGCAAGATTGGGCGGTGATGAAAGCCTGCTTTACGACCAGGAAACCCTGCGCGGCTATGGGACCGGGCGTTTCGTCGACAACAATCTCGCGGTCGGCAATGTCGAGTTGCGCACGCGGGTACTCGAGGCGAATCTGTTCGGCACGCATGGCATTCTCGAACTCGCGCCGTTCCTCGAGGCAGGGCGGGTAGCGCATAAGATGTCGGAAGATCCTCTAAGCAATCTTCATCCGGTGGGTGGGATAGGCTTCCGGGCGATAGCGGAGCCGTTCGTGGTCGGTTATGTCGATGTCGGCTGGGGTGGCGAAGGCGCCGCGATTTTTTCAGGAATTAACTACCCATTCTGACGGATCTCAAACGAATGGATCCGGTAAAAGAGCTTGTACGAAGGCATTGGGACCGGAGGGCCGCCAGCTTCGATCGGGAAAGTCCGAGTCACGGCTTCCGAACGGACGCGCAGGCGCGCGCCTGGCGTCGTCTGATTTCCAAGATCGCGGGTCCGAGTCCCCTGGACCTGCTTGACGTCGGATGCGGCACTGGCATTCTCTCGCTGTTGTTGGCCGAAAAAGGTCATCGCGTAACCGGCGTTGATGTCGCCCCGGCGATGCTGGCCGAGGCGCGCACCAAGGCGGC
>JASHZA010000264.1 GCA_030042765.1 Candidatus Binataceae bacterium
AGAACGCGCAAAACTTGTCGCATCCGCGCATCGCCGTCACGTAGGCGCGGACGCCATCGTCATAGTCGGGTGAGATGTCCGCATAGGTTTCACCCCGGTCCAGACGGACATCCACCGCCGGATCGTAACCGGTCCGCCCGATAAGCACCGGCAAACGGCGATACGTATCCGGACCGGCGATCAGGTCAAGCCACGGCGCCTGTTCGGCCAGCCGCGCTCGATTATGTTGCGACAGGCATCCGAGCAGCCCAAGCTTCAACTCCGGCCTCTTGCTTTTGAGTCGCGCAAGGTCGCTTAAGCGTCCGAGCACGCGTTCCTGCGCATGCTCGCGGATAGCGCAGGCATTGACCAGGATTACGTCGGCGTCTTCGGGGCGCGAAGCGCTCGCATAACCGGCACGGCGAAGGACTGCCGAAACCGTTTGCGAGTCCGCGATGTTCATCTGGCAGCCGTAGGTCTCGAGGTAGACGCGCGGTTGCTGTACGGATGTGCTCGAAGATGCCATCGGAAGCCAAATCTTAGGCCATAGGCGGCTGGCGACTCAACGCCGGTTGAGTTCTTCGGAAACGACCGTTGCAGGGCGAGAGCCGCGTGTTTATGTTTGCGTGGGAGCCGCCATGAGCCAGCATCGAAGACCCGCGTTCGAGCGAATGGAGGCAACGTTGCTCGCGTGCCCGCGATGCAATCGAGCCGTAAAGGTGCGCAAGCGCTTGCTTCTCGTTTTGCCCGAAGGCGACAAATACGAATACGTATGTCCCGATTGCGGCTCGACCTGCGGCAGCACTGTGGAACAGGATCCGCAGATGCGCCGGCTTACGTAGCCGGTCGGCGCTCAGCCCATCGCTTGCGCCGAAGTTGGCTCTATCTCGTACATGACGCGGACTTCACCTGGCTGCCGGAATGGGTACTTTTGCCCGAGGTATTTGTTGGCCAGAGAGTCGATGTGCGCGTCGGCGCCGTTCTCAGTGACGTTGACCACCCGCCCGCGAATCTGCAGATAACGGTACGGATTCTCCGGATCCATAATCGAAAGCGCGACGGCCGCGCCCTTTCGCATAGTGCGCGACTTGACCCTTCCGCGCGCTGTATTAACGCGGATTTTACCCCCGGCGTAGTCAAACCAAACGGGCGTTACCTGGGGCGTGGCGTCCTTCATTACAGTGGCGATATTGGCAAAGGCCTTCTTGGCGCCGAGCAGATCGAGATACTTGTCGGGAACTACCGCCATGAAAGTACTCCTTTCGGGTCTGAGCCTCTGGATGACCCAGCGTAATCCCGGCCTTGGTCATGTCAAGCGCGAGCGGCTTAGCCAGGCACCCGGCCGAGGTTTGTAGACTGCCGAACGGCTGGCCGAGTTACCCCATACAGGAAGTTGGAGCGGGAGTATGAGAACTTGGTCGGGTAAGCCCGCGAGAGTTTTTCAAAATTATTGGAGCGTTGCGCGACAGAGGCCGGGTTTGCGTACCAAAGCAAAAATCTCTGGACGCGATTAGCCTGTTAAGCCCTTCCACGGCGTCAGCGATTAGCGCAAAATTTGACTCAAGCAATCGCTTAGGCTAATAGCGGAACTTAAAGAGGCTGGCGGCATATACGGACGAGCAGGCTCCGGCCAAGGTGTGATTTGCAGCGAGGAGGGTATAGCGATGGCGCTCTTCAACAAGGAACCGGAAAGGAATCTCAGGCCCGAGCCGCAAAAGGGCCAGCCTCAAGCCCATCCGCAGCCTGCTCCACAGCCGCCAAGCCCGACCACGGCCGCAGCTAATGTCTCTCCGGTTGAACTCACTCCGGTCTCGTCAACGCGTCCGGTCGATGCTCGCTCCGAGCAGCGTGCTTACCTGGACAGCGGGTCGAAGATCAGCGGCAAGCTCTCCTTCGACGGTCCGATTCGGATCGATGGCAATGTGGACGGCGAAATCAACGCTAAGGACAGCCTTACGATAGGTGAGAGCGCGGTTGTGACTGCGCAGATCAGGGCCGCTTCGATAACCGTGGCGGGCAAGGTCAGTGGAGATATCATCGCCGCGCAGCGAATCGAAATTCGACCCTCGGCCAAGGTACTTGGCAATCTGACCACCCCCGTTTTGGTCGTACACGAGGGTGCACTGTTCGAGGGCCACTGCTCGATGCAGCCGGAAGCCGTGCGCGAAGATCGGAAGGTTACCGTGTTTCCCAAAGAGGAACGCGCGCTTCAAGCCGCCGGAGGACAGAAGCAGGGCTAATCGCAAACGCGGCGTCCTCAGAGGACTTGCCCTGCATCGCGGCGTCTATTAGCGTCTCCCCTCTGGAGATGATGTCGTAGAATGCACATACCGCCGGACTGGGGTATATTCTTTGCCCTGATTGCGTCCTTTCTTGCTTTCTGGTTTATATTTCGCTGGCTTTTCTTCGGTCCATTCCTTAAGTTGATCGGCGACCGCGAGCGCCGGCTCAAGGACCTGAGCGAACGCACCGAGCGCCTGCTACGCGACGAAAAAGCCGCTATCGCTGAGCGCGAACGCGCGCTCGCCGCTGTCAGGCGAGATGCGCTTGCGCGGCGCGACACCGGACGGAGGCGTGCTGAAGAGGAAGCCGCGAAGATGATCGAAGAGGCAAGGGCTGAGGCGAGGGCGGAACTTGAGCAGTTACGGGCCGGAATCGAGCGTGAGTTCGAAGCCGCCGGTCGGCAGCTGGAAGAGTCGGCGCGGAGTCTGGCAGCAGAACTCGCAGGACGCGTCTTGGGCCGCCCAGTCCCAAATGGCAGCCAGGAAACCCTGAACTAGATGAAGTCGCGCATCGCAATCGCAATATTTGCGGGGGCAGTACTTTGCCCGTCGCTTGCCCTTGCGGCGGAAGCTCCGGAAGCTGCGGGTAGCTGGTTCTCGCTGATCTTTTACGTCATCAACTTCGTCATCTTCCTCTGGATCCTCAATCGCTACGCTGGCCCGCCCGTACGCCAATACTTCGGCGACCGTGCCAGGGGCCTGCGCGAGACTATCGGCAAAGCAGACGCCGCATTTCGCGAAGCGCAGGACCTCGCCAATCGCGCCGCCGAACGGATCGCCAAGCTCGAAGCCGAAAAAACGCAAATCTCTTCTGATCTCGCCGACGAAACCGTTTATCAGGTCGGTCGAGTCTACGACCTCGCGCACGAGTCCGTCGCACGCATCAAGCACGACGCCGAGATGACCGCCGCTGCCCTGCGCGACGCCGCGCAGCGGCGGGCCCGCGAGTCGCTGGCGGCGGCTGCGGGACGAATCGCTCGCGATCTGGTCGAGCGCAGTTTCGTTCCCGCCGATCAAAGACGCCTGCTCGACGGGTTTCTCGACAAGCTGCGCGAAGAGGCTCGGGAATGAGAAGCTCCAAGGTCGCAAAGCGCTATGCACGCGCGCTGGCGGGCCTGTCTACCGACCCGGCCCAGCTCGAGGCTTGGGGAGTCGAGCTCGAGCGCCTCGCGCAACTCGTCGGCGCTCCCGAAGTCGCCGCGCAATTGGCCTCGCCTGAAGTTTCGCCCGCGGCCCGGGTCCAGGCGCTCACTGTAATCGGCGAACGGCTGGGACTTAGTTTTCCCTTGCGTTCCTTTGGCGCGGTCGTGGCACGCCACGGCAGGATCGAAGATCTGCCCCCGATCGCCGAGGCTTACCGCCGCATTCTGGATGACTTGATGGGACGTGTGAGGCCGACCATTACTTTTGCCCGGTCCCCCTACGACGCGGAGCTTGCGCAAGTGCTGGCGGGGCTCGAGGCGATCGCGCACAAGAAGATCATCCCGACTGTCCGAGTCGACGCTGCTCTGCTTGGCGGTGTCGTCGTCGAGCTTGAAGGTAAAACCTACGACGGCAGCCTGGCCACCCGCCTCGCCGAGGCGCAGCGCCGCCTGGCCGGTTAATCGTGTAATTGAGACATCATATGGCAGAAATCAGACCAGCCGAAATCAGTGACATTCTTCGCAACGAAATCAAGGGCTTCGAAGGCTCTGTCGCCGTGCGCGAGACCGGCCGCGTGCTTTCCTGCGGCGACGGCATCGCCCGCATTTACGGACTGCAAAATGCCGCCGCCGGCGAATTGCTCGAATTCCCGCACTCGATCTTCGGGATGGTCTTGAACCTCGAAGAGGATAATGTTGGCGCCGCCTTGTTCGGTGATCCGCAAGCGATCCGCGAAGGCGACGAGGTCAAACGCACCGGCCGCATCGCCGAAGTCCCGGTCGGTGACGCTCTCCTCGGGCGCGTGGTCAACGCACTGGGCCAGCCGATCGACGACAAGGGGCCGATCAAGGCGACCGAGAGCCGCCGCATCGAACTCAAGGCCCCTGGCATCATCAAACGCCAGCCGGTCAAGGAACCCCTGCAAACTGGCATCAAGGCGATCGATTCGATGCTCCAGATCGGCCGCGGCCAGCGCGAGCTGATCATCGGCGACCGCCAGACCGGTAAAACCGCCATCGCGATCGACGCCATCATCAACCAGCGCGGCCAGAACGTGCAGTGCATCTACGTTGCGATCGGTCAGAAGCGCTCGACCGTCGCGCAGGTCGTCGAACGGCTGAGCCGCGCCGGCGCACTCGAATACACTACCGTCGTTGCCGCGACCGCCTCTGAATCGGCGCCTTTGCAGTTCATCGCGCCTTTTGCGGGATGCACCACCGGCGAACATTTTCGCGACACCGGCCGCCATTCGCTGCTGGTGTACGACGATCTGAGCAAGCACGCGACCGCCTATCGCCAGCTCTCCCTACTCTTGCGCCGCCCACCCGGTCGCGAGGCTTACCCGGGCGACGTCTTCTATCTCCATTCGCGCCTGCTCGAGCGCGCCGCCAAGATGTCCGACGAATTCGGCGCCGGTTCGCTCACCGCCCTCCCGATCATCGAAACCCAGGCCGGCGACGTCTCCGCCTACATTCCGACCAACGTCATCTCGATTACCGACGGCCAGATCGTGCTCGACGCCGACCTCTTCTATTCAGGCATTCGTCCTGCCGTCAACGTCGGTCTCTCCGTCTCGCGCGTGGGCTTTTCGGCCGCGGTCAAGGCGATGAAGCAGGTCGGCGGCACGCTCAAGCTCGACCTTGCGCAGTATCGTGAGATGGCCGCCTTCGCGCAGTTCGGCTCCGAGCTCGATCCCGCCAGCCAGCGCCTGCTCCATCGCGGCGAGCGGCTGACCGAGATGCTCAAGCAGAATCAGTACGAGCCGCTTCCCATGGAAAAGGAAGTCCTGATTATCTTCGCGGCCAACGAGGGATATTTCGACAAGCTCGAAGTCTCCCAGGTCAAGCCCTTCGAGCGCGACCTCTACGCCTTCATCGACGCCAGGCACAAGGATCTGCTCGACGATATCCGGACCAAACGCGAGATCGGCGATGATACCCGCAAGCGCCTGCTGGCGGCCCTCGACCAGTTTATGCAGACCTTCACGCCCGCGCAGTCAGCCGCGTAGCGATGCGCATTCAATTGAGGTAATTCCGGAGCCCGCCGCGATCGTGTGGGCGTTGTGAGGGATGGCGACACTCAAGGCAATCCGCCGGCGCATTTCGTCGGTCAAGTCGACCCAGCAGATCACGCGTGCGATGAAGCTGGTGGCGGCCTCGCGCCTGCGCCGCGCGCAGGAAGCCCTGCTCAACGCCCGCCCCTATCACGAGGCGCTCAAGCGCGTTTCCGATTCGCTGCTGCTGTCCGCTCCCGAAGTGACCGCGCCCGCGGAGAACGCCAAACCCGCGATACTGATGGTGGTGGCCGCTTCGGATCGCGGACTCTGCGGCGGGTACAATTCCAACCTGCTGCGCATGGCCGAGGAAACCGCACGCAGCGCTCGCGCCAGGGGTATCGAAGTCAAATTTTTCGCGGTCGGCCGCAAAGCGCTCGACCATCTGCGCCGCACCGGTCAGCCGATCGAAGCCGAGCGCATCAACAACGCGCCTCGCTTGGCGACCGTCGGCCTCGCGCGTGACATCGCTGCCAGGATCCTTTCGGACTGGCGCACCGGCGCAATCGTCGAGGCCGGGGTCGTTTACAACAGCTTCCATTCGGCCCTGTCTCAGCGCCCAACCTACGAGAAGCTGCTGCCGGTCGAAGAACCCGAGACCGCCGGACAGCCGGCCGCGCGCACCGAGTACCTGATCGAGCCCAGCGCCGCCGAACTCGTGCCCGTCGTACTGCGCAGCTACCTCGAAGCGGCCGTACTGCACGCACTGCTCGAGGCCGAGGCCAGCGAGCATGGCGCCCGGATGACCGCGATGGACGCGGCGACCAATAACGCCGTCGAGATGATCTCGCGGCTGACGCTCGAGATGAACCGGGCGCGCCAGGCGACCATTACCAAGGAACTGATGGATATCGTGGGCGGGGCCGAGGCCCTGCGCGGATAAGTGAAAACGTAAGCCAATCTTCAGGTAAAATTCTTTGCCATGAGCGCACAATCAACCGGCCATATCAACCAGGTTCTGGGCAACGTCATCGACGTCGAGTTCTCCAATGGCTCGCTGCCCCCGATCTTGAACGCCTTGCGCGTCAGCAATCCCTCGATCGACGACCGCCCCGGCAATCTCGTGCTCGAAGTCGCGCAACATCTCGGCGAGAACACCGTCCGCTGCATCGCGATGGATTCCACCGAGGGCCTCGTGCGCGGGATGCAGGTGACCGACACCGGCGCCCCGATCTCCGTCCCGGTCGGCAACGGCACCCTGGGCCGCCTGATGAACGTGACCGGCGATCCGGTCGACGAAGCCGGGCCGATCGAAGCTGACCGTCTCTCCCCGATTCATCGCGAGGCTCCCGCCTTCTCCGACCAGGGCATCGAGGTCGAGATCCTCGAAACCGGCATCAAGGTCATCGATCTCATCTGCCCCTACGCACGCGGCGGAAAGATAGGGCTCTTCGGCGGTGCCGGCGTCGGCAAGACCGTCACCATCCTCGAGCTCATAACCAATATCGCCAAGGAGCACGGCGGCGTGTCGGTCTTTGCCGGCGTCGGTGAGCGCTCGCGCGAGGGCAACGACCTCTATCGCGAACTCAAGGAGTCGGGCGTTCTCACCAAGACCGCGCTGGTATACGGCCAGATGAACGAGCCGCCCGGCGCCCGCGCACGCGTCGGCCTCACCGGCGTGACCGTCGCCGAATATTTCCGCGACGAGCAGGGCAAGGACGTCCTCCTCTTCATCGACAACATCTTCCGTTTTGTCCAGGCCAATTCCGAGGTCTCGGCGCTGCTCGGCCGGATGCCCTCCGCGGTCGGCTATCAGCCCACCCTCGGCACCGATATCGGCGAACTCCAGGAGCGCATCACTACCACCAAGAAGGGCGCCATCACTTCGGTTCAGGCGATCTACGTCCCCGCCGACGACTACACCGACCCTGCGCCGGCCACCACCTTCTCGCATCTCGACGCCATCACCGCGCTGGAGCGCAAAATCTTCGAGAAGGCGATCTTCCCGGCGGTCGACCCCCTCGCCTCGACTTCGCGCATCCTCGATCCGCAGGTCGTCGGCGAGGAGCACTATGCCGTCGCGCGCCGTGTCCAGCAGATCCTCCAGCGCTACAAGGATTTGCAGGACATCATCGCGATCCTCGGGATGGACGAGCTTTCCGCCGACGACAAGCTCGTCGTCGCGCGCGCCCGCCGCGTCGAGCGCTTCCTTTCGCAGGCGATGCACGTGGCGGAGCCCTTCACCAACATCCCAGGCGCCTACGTTCCGCGCGCCGAAACCGTCCGCGGCTTCAAGGAGATTCTCGACGGCAAGTGCGACGACCTCCCCGAGCAGGCCTTCTATCTTGTCGGCACGATCGACGACGCCCGCGCCAAGGCCGAACGCCTGGCCCGCGGCGAGGCGCGCTAGCGCGAGAGGCGCCCCGCGATGGCCACCACGTTCCCGTTCAGACTCATCACGCCCACCGGCATCGTCTACGAAGGGCCGGTCGAACAGGCCGTCGCCATCGGTGCGCTCGGCGAGTTCGGAATTCTTGCCGAGCATGCCGATTACATCACGGCGATCGCGCCCGGGATGCTGACGCTCTACACCGGCGGCGCAATTGCCGACGAATACCTGCTTTCCGGCGGACTCGCCGAGGTCAAGGACGGATCGATGACTATCCTGGCGCTCGACGCGGAGCCTTCCACGGCCGTCGATACCGCCGCCGCGGCGTCCGAAATCCGCGCCGCCGAGGAAAAGATCGCGGGGATGAGCTCCTACGATCCCGCCTACGCCGAGGCGGATCAGGCGCTACGACTGGCGCGCGCCCGCGAGAATGTCGCCCAGCTCCGGCGAGCCGCCCACTGAGGCGCGGCGTCTGCGGTAAAAATCTAGGAAGCGCGCCCAGCGAGGCCGCCCAAGCGAACGAAACGTGCCAAACGCTGTGCAGAGGCCCGAAGACCTCTGGGGGCGTGCTGGTTGTGCTCTACATTATTCGCTTCCGGCACCAGAGGCCTGCGCAGAATCTCAAACGCTGGCATGGTTTTGAGCGGGGCGGCTTGGAACCGTCTGTCCGCTCGCGCGATACGGTCGGTCAATGGTGTTTCGCGCTTCGCGCCAGATTCATTCGAGTCAGCGGCCCGACTCTGAGAGGACCCGCCCTTGCGAACACCTTTTTCCCGTTCGGAAGCGAACCATCCGTTTGCTGACTGCGTCATGGCGCTTTTGCCCTCTAACGGAATTGTCCGCCATGGCTCATTTAGGGTCAATAAAAATTGTTAAGCATGGTGAAATAGATGGAAACCATGCATTATCAGGTTTAGACCTCAGATGGACGCTCTGTATAGGATCGTGCTGGGCCGCACCCGTGCCGTGGTTCTGCCAACCTCTGGTGCCTAACCTTCCGAATTTACTAGATAATTTTACCGCGCGGGGTCGTCTAGCCGACGCGTCCAAGAAGCACCCCGATCACCAGACCCGTCAATACATAAAACGTGAAGCCGACGTAGGTGTAGTCCCGTTCACGGATAAACAGCAGAAAGCAGAATGCGACCCTGCCCAGCGGCACCAGCGTCAGCACGAACAATCCCATCGTGAGTACGCCGTGCGGATCGCCATGCAGCGCGGACCGGTAAAGCTGGGGAAGCGTTTCGAAGTCATGGTGCGTGCCAGCGCGAACCTGATGGTAACGCGCGACGTAAAATCCCGGCTCGTGGACCGCCATCAACATCAGTCCTGACGCCAGCAGCACGACCGCGGCCAACAGAATCGTCCGCAGCAGCATCGGGGTCCATACCCTGAGGATGCGGTCCTCGTCGGCGTGGTGCGGATGAACCAGGTTTTGTTGCGGTTCCATCTCTTCATATCCCCGACAGGGCGCGCCATCCCATCTCGGCCGCGATCATTAACAGGATCGCCACGAACACCATCCGCAGCGCGCGGACGTTCGCATGCGGCAGCAGTCGGCTGCCGATTAGCGCTCCGGCGGTCACGCCCAGAGCCACCGGCGCAGCGATGACGGTTGAGATATCGCCACGCGAAAGGAAGACCAGCGCGCCCGCGCCCGCCGTCACCCCGATCATGAAATTGCTGGTGGCGCTCGACACCTTGAGCGGCAGATGCATGAAGTAGTCCATCGCCATCACTTTGACCGCGCCCGCTCCGACTCCCAGCATTCCGGACAGCAGCCCCGCGACCACCATCAGGCCGACGCCGGTCGGCAGGTTCACGACGCCGTACGGAATCAGGTTGCCCCGGTCGTCCGGGACGTTGCCGCCCAGCTCAAGGCGCTCGGCGATCGGATCGCTCTTCGGCAAAATCTCATCGCCGTGCTTCCTGATGCTGAAGTACGCCGACTGCAGCATCATCAGCGCGAACAGCAGCTCGAGCGCCGCCGCCGGAATAATCCCGGTCAGAAATGCTCCCGTCACGGCGCCGGTCACGGTCGCGCACTCCAGCACCATCGCGATCTTCAAATTAGTCCATCCGTCGCGCACGAAGGCGACGCTGGCGCCCGCGCTGGTCGCGACCACCGAAATCAGGCTTGCGCCGATCGCAACCTGCATCGGCATCCCGGCCAGGATCACGAGCCCGGGAACAATAAAGACGCCGCC
>JASHZA010000265.1 GCA_030042765.1 Candidatus Binataceae bacterium
ACCTCAACGCTGCGGCGCGTTACGCCGACCGCGTGTTGCTCATGAAAGACGGCGAGACGGTAAGCTGGGGAACGCCGGCAGAGGTGCTCACCGCCGCAAACCTGCGCGAGGTCTACGACACGCCGGTGTACGTCGGACGAAATCCCGCGACCGGCGCGCTCGCGATTCTGCCCGGTACTGACGGTACCGGCAGCGAACACCCCTAGACTTGCTTCAATCACCCTGCCGACGTTCGCCCGGCTGGAGATTTGCCCCTCGCCAGCGCTCGGGTTACGATTTTTCCTGATGGTTGCCGAGGCACGCAACGGCGGATTCAATCTGATCTTCGATGCCGACGATACTTTGTGGGATTCCAATATTCATTTCCTCGAAGCCCAGGGCGCCTTCATCGAAGCCTTAGGCCGCGTGGGTGTCTTCGATCGCCTGGAGATTCACTCGTCCATCCGTCGCCACGAACTCACGATAATCGAGGATATCGGGTATGGTCGCCGGCCGTTCGTGATGGCGCTTCAACGAGTAGCGGCGGAACTCGCCCCGACGCATCATTACGACTCGGTTCACAGCGAACTTTTGCGAATCGGTGATCGATTATTGAACCGCCGCTGCGAATTGCTTCCCGGGGTCGAGCCGACACTTCGCGAACTCGCGCGCCGCCATCGCCTGTTGCTCTTTACCAAGGGCCAGCCCGATGAGCAGATGCGGAAGCTCGACCGCTCGGGCCTGGCTCCGCTTTTCGACCGCGTGGGGATACCGCTCGAAAAGGATCCGATGGCCTACCGACTGCTTCTCGCCCAGGCGGAACTCGATCCCACACGCACGGTCATGATCGGCAATAGTCCGCGCTCAGACATCAATCCCGCCCTCAAGGCCGGACTGCGCGCCGCCGTCTATATCCCGCATCCCCATACCTGGGAACTGGAGCACGAAGAACTCGACGAAACGGATGGCCGGGTGATGAAAATACCCATCTTCCCCCATCTGCTGCAGGTGTTCTAAACTGACACTATCGATGGGTACCGCGGGTCCGATAGCGGGCGTTGGAACGTCCGAGGCTACACATGCGTTACCGGCCCGTGCCCGTCAACGAAAGCCCCCGATTCCGCTCCGACAGCTCCACCGGATGTGGCGCCGCACACTGGACGAGATCGAGATCGTCCGAGTGGCCTTGCCCGTGCGCCGCCTTCCCGCAGGACTCGGTGGAGTCGTTGCCTGTCAAATCAGTGACTTTCACGTCGACCGCGACGAGGACCTGCACCGTCTCGAGCAGGCGGTTCGGACAATTAACCGCCAACGGCCCGACCTGGTCTTCCTGACCGGGGATTACTTCTCCGGACCGGACACGATGCGCCGTTATCTGGGCGGCTTCCGGCGGGCGCTCTCCGACTTGAATCCGACGACCGGGGTCTTCGCCATCGCGGGCAACCACGACCATTGGTCGTCGTTCGGGCTAATCAGCGAGGCGCTCAGCCGAGCCGGGGCGCGGGTGCTCGCAAACGAGAGCGTGCGACTGAGCCTGCGCGGCGAAGGCATCGTGGTTGTCGGTATCGACGACTTGTGGTCTCGGCGCGCCGAACCGGCCAAGGCCTTCCGCGCGGTCGAACCGCAGGACTGTACGATTGTCCTCGCGCATAATCCCGACACTGCGCTCTACGCGAGCCATCTTGATCCGGGTGTGATGCTTTCCGGTCATACGCACGGCGGCGTGGTGCGCATCCCGTTCTACGGGTCGCTCATCAAATCGATGCTGCGGATCGGGAAGCAATTTTGCGCAGGGCTCAACCGCTACGGCGACTTCTATATCTATACCAACCGCGGCCTGGGAACGTTCTGGTTGCGCATCAGGATCAACTGCCGTCCCGAGATTTCGCGCTTCCATCTGGTCACGCTGACGGAAGAAGCGATCGCCCAGGCGCCCGCCCGCCGGCGGCGTGGGCGCCGGCAGCGTCAACACCGCGCCTGAGTCTTTTTTCCAGCCCTGCCCTAAAATGGTCAAGGCGGCCGCTCTCACTGCGGGCCAAGCGCGTCTTCACGCACGGCGCCAGCCGGAACCCTCGTGAATGGGTGGGAAAAGTTCCGGGTGAACTATCTCGGCGAGAATCTCCAGCGATTCCGCGATACGGGGTCCCGGCCGATTGAAGAATTGGTTGCCGTCGGCCATGTAAACTCTGTCATCGCGCACCGCCTTCAGGCGAGTCCATTCAGGGTGTTTGGCGAGAAGCGACACTTCCTGCGCGGTACGCTCCAGGTCGAATCCGCACGGCATTGTGATGATCACGTCGATCTGCTCGGCTCGCGCCAACAATTCTTCGAGCTTCATCCAGGGTGAGTGGATCCCCGCCTCGCCGAACAGATTTCGTCCGCCCGCCATCGCTACGAGTTCCGGCATCCAGTTGCCTGCCGCCATCAGCGGATCGATCCATTCGATACAGGCAACACCGGGGCGCTCCTGCGCGAGCCGCACACGTTCCTCGATCGCTCTCATGCGCCCGCTCATCCGATGAGCGAGTTCCCTACCTCGTGCCGCAACGCCAAGGGCTTCCGCTACACGCTCCATATCGGCCGCGATGTCATGCAGACGGTATGGCGCGAGCGACACGATCTGCGGTGGCTCCATGCCGCCGACCCATTGCGCAACCGCATCTTCCACATCACGCATACTGACTGCGCAGACGTCGCACTGCGACTGCGTAACTATTACGTCCGGAGCGAGCTCGCGAAGCCGACCCGCATCAACGCGATAGACTGCAAGCGCTTCGGCCAGAATTCTTTTCACCCTGTCATTGACCTCGGCACTGGTCCCCTCGGGATTGAACTTTGGGCTGGTCAATACGGGCAGGCGGAGAACGCTCGACGGGTGATCGCATTCATGCGAACGCCCAACCATTTCCTCCTCGAAGCCGAGCGCACAGACGATCTCGGTCGCACTGGGCAGAAGCGAGACAATTCGATGCACGCCGAAATCTCCCTATCGCGTAGTTTGTACGCAACTCAGGTTACAGAAGCGTTTCAGCGGCGCAAAGCGAATTTTCCGGGGCGCTGGAGCGCATGCGACCGCCGGGCGCCCCCGCCGCATGGACATTAAGCGCCTGATCTCGCTTCGCTGCCCGCCACCTACTCTGCTATTGGAAACGTGTCGGATTCGGCGGGATCCTGCTGTGTCTCGCTCCGACCTGAAAATCCGGAGGTTTGCAAATGCCTGGTCTGATTGAAGGCAAAGTAACGCTCGTCACTGGCGCCGGCGGCGGCATCGGTCGCGCCACCGCTCTCGTACTCGCGCGCGAAGGCGCAAAGGTACTCGTCTCGGACGTGTCGACGCGCCGCGGCGAAGAAACGGTCGGACTCGTGCGCGAAGCCGGCGGTGATGCCGAGTTCTTCAAGGCCGACGTGTCGCGCGGATCCGACGTCGAGGCCTTAATTGCCGCCGCGGTCACCAAATGGGGCCGCCTCGACGGCGCGCACAACAACGCCGGGATTTCCGGCCAGATCGTCGGCGTCGCCGAGGACACTGAAGAAAACTGGGATCGCACGCTCGCCGTGGACCTTAAGGGCGTCTGGCTTTGCATGAAGTATGAGATCCTCCAGATGCTCAGGCAGGGCGGCGGTTCGATCGTCAACACCGCTTCGACGGCCGGACTGCTCGGCGCCGTGCGGATGGGCGCCTACGCCGCCGCGAAGCATGGGGTCATCGGTATCACCAAAACCGCGGCGCTCGAGTATGCGCGGTTAAACATCCGCGTCAACGCGATCTGTCCCGGCGTGATCGGAACGCCGCCGATCCTTCATTGGATGGAAAATCCAAAGACTCGCGACGCGCTCCTCGGCCAGGAGCCAATCGGAAGGGCGGGTCGGCCGGAAGAAATCGGCCAGGCGGTAGCCTGGCTCTTCTCCGAGGCGTCCTCGTTCGTGACCGGAGTGGCAATCCCGGTCGACGGCGGGCTTACCGCACAATAGCTCATTGCCGTGACGCCGCGCCGAAAAATCGCGGCCTCGTCTCACCATCTGCGCGGCTTGTTCCCTTACAATCTGGCCGCGGCGTCGACGAATTCGTGCGCCATCTGCTCGAGCCTCTTCACCATCTCGCGCTCCGTCGCCGGAATATCGAACACCACCAGTACGACTTCTTCCACGCCCGCATCGCGGTAGCGCTTGAGATCGTCGGGTTTGATCGGATTCGTGTATGGGGATACTGCCAGGTACACATCCGATCGCTTGCGGCCATTCGCCTCGAGCAATTCCTCGATGCGCCTGATCTTGACCGCGGCCTGCTCCGCCGAAAGATTAAAGCCCAGCCAGCCGTCGCCGTATTCGGCCACGCGCCGCAGCGCCGGACCGGTTTCGCCCCCGAACCATACGGGCACGCCTTTAGGGCTGGCTGGCTTGGGGAAGCTGCGCGCCATGCTGAACTTGACGAATTCTCCGCTGTAGGAGCTCGGGTCCTCGGTCCACAGCTTGCGCATCGCCTCGATATACTCGCGCGTTCGCTGCGCGCGCCGCTCCCACGAAACACCGATTACCTGGAACTCCTCCTCGAGCCACCCGATGCCGGCGCCAAGGATGAAGCGGCCCCCGCTCAGGCGGTCGGCCGTCGCGACGGTCTTCGCCAGCACCAACGGATTGTGCTCGGGCACGAGGCAAATGCCGGTGCCGAGCTTGATCGTGTTGGTGCACGCCGCGGCATAGGCAAGGGTCGTAAATGGATCGCCGAAGGGCGTCTCGACCGGCATCGGGAATTCCCCGGCGGAATAAGGATATTTGGATGCGTATTGATCGAGCAGTACGACATGCTCGGGCGCCCAGATCGACGCAAAGCCGAGCCGCTCGGCATTGCTTGCAACCGCCCGTACCCATTCCGGATTGGTTCCCTGACCGATCCCGAGCGCAAAGTATCCGACCCTCATCGTGGTGTACCTCCCGTCCTATGCAGCGCCGTCAGCGTACTCACGCTCAGAGCCGGGCCGCCGGTTCGACCCATTCGCGGGCGATCTGCTCGAGGTCCCGCGCCACTTCGTCCTCGGCGCGTGGCGGCCTCAGCTTGATCAGTACGACTTCGTCGACCCCAGCGTCGCGATAGCGCTTGAGGTCATCGACGGTGCAGGGCTTGGTGTAGGGTGACACGGCCAGCTCGACATCGGAACGCTTGCGCCCGTTGGCCTTGAG
>JASHZA010000266.1 GCA_030042765.1 Candidatus Binataceae bacterium
CTCACCGAAGGGATGATTCTGGCGGAGGGGGTGATGATGAGTCTGGCGAAATTCGTCGGCCGCGATCGCGCCCACGAGATCGTTTCGTCGATTTGCCGCGACGCCGCGGCGCGCAATCGTCCGTTGGCCGATCTGCTCAGGCAGAACGCGGAAATATCCGAACGAATCGATCGCGCCGCGCTGGATAAGCTGATGGATCCGGCGAACTACCTCGGTACGGCCCGCGAAATGATCGAGCGGGTGCTGGCTCACCGGGCATCGTAGCGGCTCGAATGCATCGGCGGGGAATACTGGTTTCGCCGCCGCCTACGCAAACTGCCAGGACGTGGCAAGGTCGAACCGCCAGCGAACCCTTCAGCTCCCGCTGCCTGGGCTCTCCGGTTTCGGATCAGCAGGTGGGCCTACTCTGAGGACGGGGCATGGTGTGTGCCGCAGAATCTTTTCGGCAATGCCGCCGATCAAGAGATCGAGCAGGTAATTCTGCCCACGCATGGAAATAACTACAAGGTCAATCTTGAGTTTGCTCACCAGCTCCCCAATCACATCGTGAACTACGCCGAAGTGGAGTTCGGAGCGGCACTTTGGGTAGAGTTGGAGTGCCTGGTTCTTGAAACGTTCAAGCTCGCCCGATGCCGTCTCAGCGTAACGCTCGAGCAAGTCTGCGGGATCGGACCAACGCGCAACCCCGTATGGCAAGGGCTCGACTACGTGTACGAGCACCACTTCGGATTGGTGCTCGCGGGCCAACTCTATCGCGTACTTTAGCGCGTCGAGCGATTGTTCAGAGAAGTCCGTGGGCACCATGATACGTTCTATTTTCATTCTTCTTCCTCGGAAGGAAAAAGCGGTTCCAGCACTTATCGGGAAAGAGCCATCGAGCTCACGACCGGAAAGCAGCAGGCTAGAAATACAGCTCCGATGCCAACGCCGACCCTCGCCCACTCCCGGCTGGTGATTCCCAGCCGGCTTGCGGCGACAATGTTAGGTATATTGCCAGTGACGAGCGCTCCTCCGCTGATTAGCAAACCAAGGAAAGCCGCACGCTGCTGGTTCATGCTAAGTGAGGGTCCTATCTCAACGGCGGCCAGGGTGGAATTGTTGACGACTGCCGAAATGGTGTTCATCCAAAACAGCAGTCCATTTGGAAAGCGATGGATGTACACATCGACAAGAGGCCTAACTCCCTCCGACAGTAAAACGAGTCCCGCGATGAAAAGGTAGACCTTCCCCGGACGAACTAACAGAACGAGGCTCCACGGTTCCTCGTCTCCAATTAAATCCAGCGGCTCGCCTTTGCTGAACGGCAAAAAGAGGATAGGAACAGCGGCAAGAACGATTCCCGCAACAATGAATGGCCAGAGAAGATGTGCGAGGTACCAGAAGTCGGCGTGCAAAGACCGCAGAACGACAGTAATACCGGGCATGCCCAAAGGCGTCAGGCCCGCACCAAAACCGATCGCGAAGCACGCAAATACCGTGGCGCCGACTTCGGACCTCCGGTCGCAATGGAGCAGAGAAAGCCCTTCCACGAACACAAGGGCAGATACAACTGGAGTTATGAAGGCGGCTAGAAACCCAAGGATGATCGTCAAGCAGAAACACAGAATCCGCGGCGTGAGGAGCCGAATTACGCGGCGAAGTAGTTGATCAAAATAGCTTCTCAGGAGACGAAACATACCGCCGAAAACCAGAACCGCCAGCGTGAACGACAGAGGCTCCCTCAGGGCGGCGCCCACGGCCGCCTCGTTCAATCGCCCCATGAAATAGGCGGTCAGAAGTCCAATCAGCAGGAAAAAGAACTCGACGTTCTGGTCGATCGCCTTGACGAAGACAGGTCCGATCAACACAACGATGATGACTGCGGTCCCAAACACCAAGTTCATCTTAACCTCGCCCCGTCGCATTACTGCTCCTCGACTGTCCGATGGCAACATAACAAGCGACACGTGATTAAGTCTTGTAGAGCGATACGCGCAATGCGGTCGCCTGCGTCGTTGCCCGCCGTTAGAATGATTGCGGATGCCGTCAATCAGCTCACCGGATGCCGTCATTGTCCGGCCTCGTCCGCGAACTGTGGGAATCGCGGTCGTCCTATTTTTGCTGATGTGGTGGATCGGGCGCGTGTACGCCGCTGTTGGTAGCGAATCTCCGGCGGATCCGATGGCCCAGCTCAAGGTGGCCATCGGCGAGGCGATCGCCCTGTTCAAGGACCAATCGGTATCCCTGACCGAACGGCGCGAAAGATTGCGCGCGCTTGCGATGCGTCGCTTTGACTTCCCCGCTATGGCGCGCTCGGTCCTCGGCTACCACTGGCGGAAACTCGACGCGGAGCAACGCAGCGAGTTCGTACCGCTCTTTGCTTCTTTCATCCAGGACGCGTACCTGAGCAAGCTCCAAGACTACACCGTCAAGAAGGTCCAGGATGAGGTCCAGACCCTCAGCATCCAATATACCCGGGAGACCTTCTACGGTCCCGATTACGCACAGGTCGAGACTCTTGTGGAGGTCAAGGAGCAGAAGGACCCAATTCAGGTGAACTACCAGATGCATCACGATGGCGGGCAATGGCGCATTTACGACGTTACCATCGACTCCATCAGCGTGATCGCGAACTACCGCAACCAGTTCAACCGCGTGATCAACAACAGCGGTTACGACCAGCTTGTCGCCGACCTGCAAGTCAAGCGTGAGCAATTTCGCCAGGCGCTCGACCGTCCGGCATCCGGCTCGAGTTCGCGCTGACCGGCAGTTTCTCACAAATCAGGCGAACCTCCGAAGAGCCCCGCAAATGCATTCCGCCGTAACGCTCCCGCTACTCGGCCTGCTTGGTTTCGCACTGCTGATCCTGTTCGTGCTGCTCGAGATCGGCGTGATCGAAGCCGCATATCAAAAACTTGGGATGTCGCATCGGGCGGTCACCGGACTGCTCTTGCTGACGATTTTCGGAAGTTACATCAACATCTCGCTTACCGCGATCGCGGCAAGGAAGCTGCCGCACGACCGCGTGATAATCGTCGACGGAATGGAACACGTGTTACCGCGGGTGCAGGCCGCCGGGCACACGATAATCGCCATTAACCTCGGTGGCGCTGTCATTCCGATCCTTTTGTCCGTCTATCTGCTATCGCGAGTCGGGGGTCTGCTGCCGACCCTCATAGCTACCGCCGCAGTCAGCGCGGTAGTCCATCACTTTTCGCGCCTGATTCCCGGGGTTGGAATTGCGGTGCCGACGCTTATCCCAGGCGTGGTTGCCGCAATCTTCGCAACGGTCCTGGACCGCAAGCGTTCAGCTTCTGTCGCCTACGTGGCTGGAACTATCGGATGCCTGGTCGGCGCGGACCTGACGAACCTGGGGGCATTGGCGCGGCTACACGCCCGCATCGCCACCATCGGTGGCGCCGGCACCTTCGACAGCATATTCGTGTCGGGCATCATCGCCGTGCTCCTCGCATAGGACAATCGAGCAGACGCGAGAAGCATCCCATTCAGGAATTTTTGGCCAGCATGCGGCGCAGTACGTCAAGACGCAGCTTCAACTTCTCTCCCAGCCATAGCTCGTTCTCAGCGTGATCCTGGTAGGCGTCCCCGGTGTCAGGATGCACAAGGATCGTTAAGCCGGCCCGATTGAGCATCAGCCAGGGTACGATTCGCTGAAACTCGGCGGGCGCAAACTTCACCTGATACATCGCTTGCGGGTGCGGGCCAACCGGTTCGTCGCGCCATCGGCCCATCTCGACAGGAAATATGCGCTCCACCTGCTCGCGCAGCTTCGCGGCAGTCTCACGCGATTCGGGATCGTAGTAAACATGAGCGTGATAGCCGTGGATCTCATCAGGATTTCTTGGATTCGCCATCGGAATTCTCCTGAAGCAGAACGGTCGGTCCTGTCTCGATATTCATCCGAACCGTCCGTTTGCGCAAATAGCGCGGT